>JANQTT010000021.1:0-6095 GCA_030731565.1 Rickettsiaceae bacterium
CTTCTAAATGCTTGCCCCCTCTTACATTAACTTTATGTATAACACTAGGCGCTGTGGTAATTAAATCTAAATTAAATTCGCGTTCGAGCCTTTCTTGCACTATTTCAAGATGCAGCAAACCTAAAAATCCACACCTAAAACCAAAACCCAATGCGCTAGAACTTTCTGTTTCAAATTCTAAACTTGAATCATTGAGACGCAGTTTTTCAAGAGAATCCTTTAAATGCTCAAACTCTGATGCATCTGATGGATATAAACCACAAAATACTACCGGTAAGTTAGGCTTAAATCCAGGAAGCATCCCTATCTTCTTTTTGCTATCCTCCACAATTGTATCACCGACTTTACAATCAGTCACTTGCTTGATCGATGCAGTAATAAAACCTATCATTCCTTCGCCTAAAGAGTTATACATCTCTTTTTTTGGAGTAAAATAACCAACGTTATCAACGTGGTATACTTTATCAGTAGAAAGCATCTTTACTTTCATTCCTTTTCTTACATTACCCTGAAAAACGCGAACAAGAATGACCACGCCTAGATACTGATCATACCAGCTATCAACTAGCAGAGCTTTGAGATCATCAGGATTTTCTGTTTCTAAATATTGATTTTTAGGGGCTGGAAGCCTATTTACTATTGCCTCTAAAACGTCTTCAATACCAATACCGGTTTTTGCAGAAACTAATAGTGCATCACTTGAATCTATACCTATAACATCTTCAATTTGTTGCCTGATCATTTCTGGCTCTGCAGCTGGAAGATCGATTTTATTTAGAACCGGTACTATCTCATGATTATTTTCCATTGCCTGATAAACATTCGCAAGTGTTTGAGCCTCAACCCCTTGACTTGCATCAACTACCAATAAAGACCCTTCACAAGCAGCAAGTGACCTACTAACTTCATAAGAAAAGTCAACATGTCCTGGGGTATCCATGAGGTTAAGTTGGTAGGTATTACCGTCTTTTGCTTTGTATTGCAGCCTTACAGTCTGAGCCTTAATAGTTATACCGCGTTCACGCTCAATATCCATAGAATCGAGTACCTGTTGGCTCATTTCACGCTTTTGCAATCCTCCGCAATACTCAATTAAGCGGTCAGCAAGAGTAGATTTTCCGTGGTCAATATGGGCTACTATAGAAAAATTTCTGATAAATTTTTTGTCTGTCATTCTAAATATAAAAAATTGCTATAAATTACTCGAAATAAGAAGTATAGTGATTTACTTTGAATCAAGACATTTACGTTCTTTGTTCACCTGCTGAAGCTTAGGTTTTTATGGAATTTTGTCATAAATTCATTTAAATTCAAAAGCAGTATATAGCAAATTATCATTGTAAGGTAGAAAAAATGCGTGCTGAACTAGAAAACTTAAAAAGTAAAATTGAGTTATCCCTTAACTTAATTAGGAGGTCTCTTTGACCCACAAGCAACTAAAAAGCGTTATCAAGAACTTGAAGAGCTTACTCTTGAGCCGAATTTCTGGGATAATCAACAAAGCGCTAGCGCCCTGTTAAAAGAAAAAAGTATTTTAGAAAAGCAGCTTTCAAGATTTGATTATATTAATGATGGGCTAGCAGAATCAATTGAGCTTGCCAAAATTGCCGAAGAAGAAAAAGACTCCGAAATGTCCAAACAAATTGAAGATGATCTAGCTGCTATATATTCTGCCGCTGAAAAGCTTGAAATTGAGTGTTTATTCTCTGGAGAAGCAGATCCAAATAATTGCTTTTTAGAGATTAATGCGGGAGCCGGAGGAACCGAAAGCCACGATTGGGCATCAATGTTGATGCGTATGTATTTAAGGTTTGGCGAACGTATGGGATTTAAAACAGAAATCATTAATATAATAGCTGGTGAAGAAGCTGGAATAAAATCATGCTGCATAAAATTTAAAGGAGAGATGGCCTACGGATGGCTAAAAACTGAGTCTGGTGTACATAGACTAGTTCGTATATCCCCTTTTAATGCAGCTGGTAAAAGGATGACAAGCTTTGCATCGTGCTGGGTTTATCCTGAAGTTGATGAAAATATTGATATAGTAATTGAAGACAAAGATCTAAGGATAGATACATATCGTGCATCTGGTGCTGGTGGCCAGCACGTAAATACGACTGATTCTGCAGTACGCATAACTCATATACCAACAAATATCGTTGTGCAATGCCAAAATGATAGATCGCAACATAGAAACAAAGCCGAAGCAATGCAAATGCTAAAAGCGCGATTATTCGAGATGGAACTACAAAAAAAGAATGAAGAAGCGAATAAAGAAAATGCTAAAAAAACAGACAATAGTTGGGGGCATCAGATTAGGTCTTATGTTCTGCAACCATATCAAATGGTAAAAGACCTACGTACAAATTATGAAACAAGTAATTCAAACGCAGTTTTAGACGGAGATATTGGAAAATTTATTTCAAGTTCACTTGCGCAGCGTGCTGGAAGTAAATTGTAGTAATAAAAATATAGTATATGGTATATATGCAAAGCTTAAAAAACAAAAAAATTGGCATAGTTGGGCTTGGAATTACAGGGACTTCAATATATTCAGATATTACGCATTATACAAATAGCATAATCTGCTGGGATGATTCAGAAAAAAACAGACACCTTTTTGAAAACCAAGGTATTTTGCTCGATCTATCAGATAAACAGTGGCATTCTATTGATATTGTTTTTATTAGCCCTGGAATTCCGAATAATCATAAAATATTTTTATTAGCTAAGGAGCATAATCTGCTGATATCCTCTGATATTGAACTATTTCTGCATCATAATCCAAATTCAAAAATTATTGCTATAACAGGTACTAACGGCAAAAGTACCACTACTGCTCTTATAGGGCATATACTAAACCATTCTGGTTATGATTTTCCGGTTGGCGGCAATATTGGTAAGCCAGCTTTATCACTGCCAAAAAACAAACCAGGCTATGTGCTTGAGCTATCCTCCTTTCAACTTGATTTAATTTCATTTTTGAACACAACAATTTCAGTCTTGTTGAATATCACCCCTGACCACCTTGATAGGCATGGTACATTTGACGAGTATTGCAAAGCAAAAATGCGCATACTATGTGGGGATGGAATAAAAATAATAGGAGTTGATGCAAAGACTTGTAAAGAGATATATGATGAGCTTGTTGGAAGCGGAGAAAAAAATATAATTGCCATCAGCACAAATGAAAAAAACAATACTATAAGCTGCACAAAGCATTCAATAAACGACAATTTTTATGATAATTGTTCGCACAAACTGCCAGAACTACAAAAACTTACAGGCAAACATAATCAAGAAAATATTGCAGCATCATATGCAGTTTGCAGATCGCTTGGCTTAAAACCAAGCGATATAATTGAAAAATTAGCTAGTTTTGAAGGGCTAAAACACAGGATGCAATATTTGGGTTCAAAAAATAATGTAACTTACTACAATGATAGTAAAGCAACGAACGCAAATGCAGCTGCCTGCTCTCTTTCCTCAATGCAAAATATATTTTGGCTTGCTGGAGGCATTTTTAAAGAAAAAAACTTAGATGCGCTGGAAAACTACTGGCCGAACATAAAAAAAGCATATCTCTTTGGCAAAAGTAGTTTATTATTTTCAGAATACCTCAAAGACAAAGTCGATTTTGAAGTATTCAGTACAATGCAAGAAGCATTTTATAAAGCTAATATCGAAGCAAAAAGTAGAGAAGAACAAGCAAATATAATCTTAGCCCCCGCTTGCGCATCCTTTGATCAATTTAACAATTTCGAAGAACGGGGAAACAAATTTATCGATTTATGCAATGAAGAACTACGGTAAAAACAATATATTCCTGAAATGGTGGCGCGGAGTTGATCAGCAAACTATGGTTGCTTTATCCATACTTATCGGATTTAGTTTGATGCTAGTAACTACTACAAGCTCAGCAGTTGCAGATAAAATAGGCTTATCAGAATATCATTTTTCCTCTAGGCAGCTGATTTTTCTGCTTATAGCTTCAATTTTGGTTATCACTCTTTCTTCTCTAGAAAAAAAATGGATAAAACGCATTGGTATTATTGGTTTTGTTATAAGTATCGTATCACTAATTTTGGTAAAATTTTATGGTTATGAAGTTAAAGGAGCTGTAAGATGGATGAGAATTGCTGGATTTTCATACCAACCATCTGAGTTTATGAAACCTTTTTTTGCAGTAGTAACTGGTTGGATATTGTCTCTTAAGTATCAAGAAGATTTCCCAAGTTTTAGAGTTTGCGTATTACTGTACTTCGTTGTTGCTGTGCTTCTTATTAGTCAGCCAGATTTTGGAATGCTAGTCCTGACTACTGCAGTATTTGTTGTGCAATTATTTGCTGGGGGACTCCCTGCTATATGGATTTTTGTCGCTGGAATTGTTGGACTATTCGCTATTATTCCGGCATATTTACTACTTCCTCATGTTGCTACTAGAATCAATAACTTTTTATATCCAGCAGCCAATGAAAATTACCAGGTAACAAAATCTATATTGGCTTTTGAACATGGAGGATTATACGGGGTAGGACCAGGAGAAGGATCTATAAAACAAAACTTACCCGATTCGCATACTGATTTTATTTTTGCAGTAGCTGGGGAAGAGTTCGGTGCTATTATTTGCATAATGTTAATAGCGGTATTTGCATTCATAGTATTAAAAACTTTGGTTAGGTTAAAAAATGAAGATAATAAATTTGTACAACTTGCATCAATAGGAATTATTACCCAATTTGGTCTGCAAGCTACAATTAATATGGGCGTAACTTTAAATCTATTACCAACTAAAGGTATGACTTTACCCTTTATTAGTTATGGAGGATCATCTACGATCGCAGTCAGTATTGCAATTGGAATGTTACTTGGACTTACAAAACGACAGACTTCTCTTATTAAGTATAAAGTAAATAATATTGATATTTAAATATTTATGAATAATAGAAAAACTATAATTTTAGCAGCCGGCGGAACTGGCGGTCACTTTTTTCCAGCAATTGCATTGGCTGAAGAATTAGCAAAATCTAGACATGATATACACTTAATTACAGATCGTAGATGTGAGAAATATATTACTGAAAATATGCCGGTCATACCTCATATTACCGATTTGCACATCAAAATGTCTGGTATATTTAATAAAGCAAAATCTATTTATCAGCTGCTTGCAGCATGTACCAAAACCATTACCTTATTCCTCAAACTAAAACCCTCGGTAGTAATAGGATTTGGAGGATACCCCAGCTTCCCGGCGATGCTAGCAGCCAGTTTTTTAAAAGTACCTATAATAATTCAGGAACAAAATTGTTTTTTTGGTAAAAGTAATAGAATTTTTGCTAAACAGGCAAAGATTATTGCCCTTTCGTATAAGGAAACCAGTAATATTCCTTTGGCATGTAAAGATAAAATTATTCATACAGGCGATATTATTAGAGAAACAATAAAAAAACTGCCTGAAAAACAATCATTTAATGCTAAAGTTTTTAATATATTTATTGTTGGTGGTAGCCAGGGAGCACTTATATTTTCAAAGCTAATTCCAGAAACTATTCAAGCCCTTAAAAAACTAGGTCCTGAAATAAAAATTAGAATTACCCAACAGGTCGCTGATGAACATAAACTACAAACCCTGCAAAGTTATGATAAGCTAGAGGTGGAGTGTGAATTACAAAGTTTTTTTCACAATATACATGACATCTATTACAATTCTGATTTAGTAATAGCCCGCTCTGGAGCTAGCACTATCGCAGAATTAACAACCATTGGCCTGCCGGCTATTTTTATACCTTTCCCTTACTCTGCAGAAGACCACCAAACATTTAATGCAATGGCATTGGTGAATGATAATGCTAGCTGGTGTTATAACCAAAAAGATATTACGCCTGAGATTTTAGCTAGAAAACTTTATGAATTAATTACAAATCGTAAGCTTATACAACAAGCATCGCAAAACCTTTTAAAAAGAAAAACAAATGGTACTAAATATTTAGCCGACACAGTTCTAAAAATAATTGAGTAATTATAATAGCTCACTTGACGTTCTGGGTTGCAACTCTGACTAGAGTATGACAATAATTAGAATATCCGCATAT
>JANQTT010000021.1:6105-6965 GCA_030731565.1 Rickettsiaceae bacterium
CACTAATTATTATTACTTCCATGCTAAGTGCATGCGTTACAGGCCCAGATGGCTACTTAAAAAGATCGGCAAATAATAAGCTATTTGATATGCATGGTTTTGAGGGCGGAAAAAGATCGCCTTTGTATAACAAAAAATATATTTCCCAAGCTAAAAAAAATATCTTAACTAATAATTTAGATGAAGATATGGAAGAGGATAAAGACGATCTATACGAAGATGAAAACCCTTCTCAAGAAAATATTGAAATGTACAAAGCGATGATTGCTGCTGATATCGAGCGTAAAAATAAAAGAAATAAAAAATCTTCCTGGTGGGGCAATAACAAAAAGAAAGCGCAATCTTACCCTTCAGTAGCGGACGCAAAAGACAGCATTGATCCCAAAACTCACGCCCAAAATCTTGAGCTTAAAGAAGAGTTAGAACAAATTAAAGCTATGCTTAATGAAACAAAAAAAGAGATGGCCTCATATAAATGTCCAACTGCACAAGAACAAGAAAAAGCCATTAAAAATGAAAATCAAGCAAAACAACCTATTTTGGATCGAACAAATCTAGAAAGCTCTGAGCAAAAAACCAAAGAAATATAGTACTGCTAGAGGTCATCGCGGTAATACTCACACCAGCCCTTAGCTTCAGTACTATTAAATTTATCTGGCAAGCGAGTTTATCTATATGTATAATGGCGATAACTAATTCAAAATAGTAAAAGATGTCCTACTTAAGAGCCGCAAGAGAGGCTATTATTGAGCAATCAGAAGCTTTAAAACGCCTTGCCAATGCAATCCCTAACGATTTTTTAGATCTTATTGATTATATATTAAAACTCGATGGAAGAGTAATTATGATAGGTATGGGTA
>JANQTT010000022.1 GCA_030731565.1 Rickettsiaceae bacterium
GTGCACCACCATCAGGCAGATCGTCTCTATCGACCGAAGTGATAACAACATGTTCGAGTCCAAGCTCACCAACACCTATTGCCAGCCTTTCTGGCTCATGCGGATCAAGCAAATCTGGCAGCCCAGTCTTAATATTACAAAAAGCACATGCCCTTGTGCAAACTGACCCAAGGATCATGACAGTTGCGTGTTTTTTTTCCCAACATTCACCAATATTAGGGCATGCGGCTTCTTCGCATACTGTATTGAGCTTTAAATCATCAATAAGCTTTTTTGTTCCCAGGTAACCTTGTGATATTGGGGCTTTAACCCTAATCCAATCTGGTCTTTTTAATTTTTCGGCTTCTTTCATAAATTTATAATATGCGCTTTTGATGCGAGATCTTCGATACCCATCATATCAGTAGTAGTAATAAATGTCTGTAGTTTACCTTGCATTATGTATGAAGCAAGATAATTTTTTCTAGTGTTGTCTAGATGAACAAATAATTCATCTAAGAGCAATATAGGAGTTGTTTGAGTATTTTGTATGACAGATTCTATAGATGCAAGTACTATTGATATAAGTAATGCTTTTTGTTCCCCTGTTGAGCATAGCTTGGCAAGTTGCATTTTTTCTTTATGTAAAACATTTAAATCTGCTTTATGTACTCCAAAATTCGTTCTACCAGAATAAAAATCTTTCCGCCTGCTATCTTTTAGGAGCTGAGTGTAATTTGATTCAAAACTATCCCATTGTTCTTTTGATTCAAACAACGGAGTAATAGATAATTCTGCTTTTGGAAACTCTGTTTTTAGAGAGTCAATAACGCCTTGCATCAAGTTAATTACTTTTTCTCTAGCAGTTGCAATTTTAAAAGCGGCTTCGGCCATTTGTTTTTCGAGCGTACCAAGCCATGAATCTTGTGAATTTAAATCTCCGCTTGCAAGAGACTTGCTCCTCTGACGCATATAATGATCATATGTTATGATATTTTTTGCATGACTTGAATCAAAACTATAAACTATTCTATCTAAGAACTTTCTTCTAGCTGAAGATGAACCTAAAAACAAACCTTCCATCTGCGGCGTTAGCCATATAACATTTAATAAATTAGATAGTTCACTACCAGAGATTTTAGAACCATTATATAGGACTTTTCTAGAACGATCATTTTGCGCGTACGAACTTATAATTTCTGCAATACCTAGTTTGCTTTTTAATTTAAAGTTTGTAGTCCATTTTTCTTCTTCATGCTTACTTACTTCATCGAAATGTGCAGACTTTAATCCTTTACCGGGAGATAAAAACGATATAGATTCAAGTATATTCGTCTTCCCACTACCATTTGGGCCAATAATTATATTTACCCCTTTATCCAGCTTTATAGAAAACTCTGAAAAATTTCTATAATTCTCTATTGATAATTGCTGGAGGTAAACTGGCTTCATGTTGCAGTGTATGTAATTTTCATTTGTTTGATAGTCCTAGGAGTCGATTCAATTATTTCAACAATAACACCATCATCCAGATCAATTAACTCCCCTTTTTCTGGAACGCTCCCTACTTTTGCCATTACAAGACCGCCGATAGTGTCGAACTCATCGTGCTCATTTTTTAACTTGATTCCAATAATATTCTCTAATTCTTCAATTTCCACCCGTGCGCTGGCGACAAGCAAGCCAGGCCTTAGAATTTTATAGCTATCAATTTCTTCGTCAATATCATGTTCGTCTTCTATTTTTCCTACTATCTCTTCCATTATATCTTCAATAGTGACTATGCCATCCGTACCGCCATACTCATCGACAATAACAGCTATGTGAGTTCTTCTTGCCTGCATCCTTGTTAATAGATCTATTAATTTCATTGAATGAGGAGAGACAATATGTTTTCTCATTAGTTTTTTTAAAACAAATTTCTTTGAATGAGCAATAACTTCGAATAGGTCTTTAATATGGACAAAACCAATTATGTTATCCAAGCTCTCTCTATAAACTAATGTCCGAGTATGAGAATGTTTAATTATTAAATCACTCAACTCTTCAAGAGTAGTATCATTGCTAACTGAAATAATGTCTGATCTTGGAACCATTATGTCTTCAACAGTCTTTTCATAAAAATTATCAATATTATTCACCATTTCATCTTCTGAATGATGAATTAAAGACGCTGGAATCGAGTCATTAGCTCCTATCTTTAGAGAGTCTTTATCTTTGCTATGTTTAAATAAATAATGTTTTAGAAATTTTTTAAAGCTCATCAAGCTTTTCTTTATTTTAAATTTACCACTTCCCGTGGGGCTTTCCTTGTCTGAAGGTTTCAGCATAATATTTTTTTACTCTATATTTTAGTATGGTGATTTTATATTATAGTCGTTTAATATTTCTATCTCTAACGCTTCCATAATTTCTGCATCTTCGTCCTCTATATGGTCATACCCTATTAGGTGAAGTATACCATGAACCAATAAATGTTTAAAATGATCTTCAAAATTTATTTGTTTATCTTCCGCCTCTCTCTTGACCGTTTCAAAACCAAAAGCTATATCACCTAAATACATATAATCAGCATCTGGCTTTAATTCAAGCAAATGCCGCCAATTAATTTCTAAATCTGGAAAGGAAAGAACGTTTGTCGGTTTTTCTACATCGCGAAATTCTGAATTTAGGGATAGCATTTTTTTATCATCTGTTAGCAAAATGGATAATTCTATTTCTTTTATTGTTTTTAAATTCTTATATCTATTTATAATATTCCTAGTGATATCAGAAATTACCTTCTCGTTTATTTTCTTCTTTGAATTCCAATTATCTAATTCAGTTGCTATCTCTATTTTTATGTCCATAAGTTAATTACAATGTAGATAGATTGTGATATTATGTCACTTCAAGTGAAGTTCGGCAATCCTTAATTACCTACTTCATCTATATAAATTAAAAATTACGCGGTAAAAGCTAGAAAAATATGGCTGAAGGAGACGACCAGGATAAAGACGCAAAAACCGAAGATCCCACCCGAAAAAAGCTTGAAGATGCAATAAAAAAGGGCCAAGTAGTTAATTCTAAGGAGGTAACTAGCTTCACAATGTTCCTGCTTCTGACAATTGTCACAATATGGATTATCCCCTACTCACTTACAAAACTTGGCAGCAGACTACGGTTTTTTGTTGAAAATGCCGGAAATATCCCTATGGACCAAGGGATGCTATATAAATTAATTCCAAACATCATAGAAAGTGCGCTAATATATTTAAGCCCATTATTCCTTATAGTATTTATTGCAGTAATCGCATCTTCTTATTTCCAACATGGTCAATTTGTTTTTTCGGCCGAAAGTCTAATTCCAAAACTTTCAAAAATTTCGATAATAAAGGGTTTTGGCCGCATTTTTTCTATGAAAAGCTTTGTTGAATTCTTAAAAGGTATTTTCAAAATAATTTTGATTGGAGCATTTGTCCTCCTAGTTATACTTGCCGACGTTAAGGAGCTTAGCCAATACCAAGAACTTTCTATAGATGGTATATTAGGCCAGCTATTTACTATGATAAAAGATATTATAATTCTTGTTACTATTATTATGGCAGTTATTGCTGCTCTGGATTTTTCATATCAAAGCTATGAGCACTTCAAAGAACTAAAAATGACTAAGCATGAAGTCAAAGAAGAGCACAAACAGGCGGAAGGAAATCCAGAAATAAAACAAAAACTTAGAAGACTGCGACGGGAGCAATCTCAAAAACGTATCAAAGTCACCGTGCCGCAAGCTACTGTAGTTATAACAAATCCAGAACATTATGCAGTAGCTCTAAAATATGATCCTAAAAGCATTGAAGCGCCAATATGCGTAGCAAAAGGTCTAGACCTAATTGCCCAAAATATCAAAAAGATAGCGAAAGAACATAATATTCCTGTTGTTGAAAGTCCACCACTAGCTAGAGCTCTTTATAAAGATGTAGACTATGATCAAGAGATACCTGTTGAACATTTTGAAGAAGTTGCTAAAATCATTTCATATGTAATGTCTCTTAAGCAAAAAGCTTCTGGTTCTAAAACAAAGTAATGTATAGTCGTTTAATTTGTATATAGACAAGGAGCGATGAGCAAAGCCTATATGCGAGTAGGTAAAACAAGACGTTAGGAATTGAGGTCACCCTGAACGCTCCGCCAGGTCATCTAACGCTCCGCAGGTCATCCTGAACTTGTTTGGAGGATCTATTGCAGCACGTTTTCTTAAGATCCTGAAACAAGTTCAGGATGACCTCAATTCCTAACGACGTCCGATTTTTAAAGTAAATTATTACACAGTATATATTAAATTGATAAAATGATAAAAATCTCTCCTTCTATCCTTTCAGCCGATTTTGCTAATTTGGAAAAAGAACTAAAAGCTCTTGAAGATGCGGGTGCTGACATGATACATATAGATGTCATGGATGGACACTTTGTACCCAACTTAACATTTGGCCCGCCCGTGATCAAGGCTTTAAGAAAGCACACCAAGTTGCCCTTTGATGTCCATTTAATGATAGAGTCCCCAGAAAAATATATAAAAGATTACGCCGAAGCCGGGGCCGATATTATTACAATACATCCAGAAGCAACAGTTCATTTGGATAGAACTATCAACGAAATAAAAAAATGCGGCGCTAAAGCCGGTCTTTCTTTATTACCGACAACTTCGGTTACTCCCCTCGAATACACTATTGATAATATTGATCTTATTCTTGTAATGACAGTAAACCCAGGTTTTGGTGGGCAACAATTTATTGAAAACCAGCTGATGAAAATCGAAATGATATCAGGTATCATCCAAGGTACCGATATAACTCTCACTGTAGACGGAGGCATTAATGACAAAACCGCAAAATTATGCGTTGATGCTGGAGCTGATATGCTTATATCCGGTAGTTTTATTTTTAGTGGAGATTATAAAAAGCAGATAAACCTGCTTAAAAATTGCTAAATTAGCTAACATATACTTATAAAACAAATTTAAGGGCTGCCTATAAGCAGCCTCTTAAATATCAACAGTGTTTATGCAGCTGTTTTTTTGCCAAAGCTTCTGCTTTTGCCTGTATTACTTTTTGGCTTACTTGGTCCAAACCTTTTATTTGAATTGGAAGGTTTCTTTCCAAATTTATTCTTGAATTTATTATTCTGACTTTTACCTTTACCCTTAAAGCTTTTGCCTGAAGGGGCTTTTTCAGATATTGGCTTAGCATCAGGGTCCATGAGCCTGTTAATCGCATTCCATTTGCTTTTATCTTGATTAGAGACAAAACAAATCGCTTCTCCTTCGGCGCCAGCTCTTGCTGTACGACCAATACGGTGCAGATAATCTTCAGCACATTGAGGTAAATCGTGGTTAATAACATGTTCGATATGCGGTATATCTAAACCTCTAGACGCAACATCAGTCGCTACCAATATTTTATATTTTTTATTTCTAAATTCTTTTATTACGCGTTCTCTTTTGCGATGTTGTAAATCACCATGTATTGCTACTGAGCTATGGCCTTCTACAGACAATTTCTTGGCCATTTTTTCAGTACTATATTTAGTTTTCATAAATATGATAATTGACCCATTTCTACTATTTAGCTCATCAACAAGCCTAGTATATTTTTCTTGCTCACTAACGTGAATAATAGAGTGCTTGATATTTTTTCCAGGCGCCGAAGCCGAGCCAATTGCAACTCTTTCTGGCTTATTCATATAAGAATTTGCTAATTTAACAATATTACCAGGAACTGTAGCCGAAAATAAAAGAGTTTGACGATCGTTTGGAATATGTTTAATTATAGCATCGATTTGCACAGAAAAGCCCATATCTAGCATTCTGTCCATTTCATCTAATACTAAAGTATTAACATGCTTTAAGTTTAAAGTTCCGCGGTCCAGATGATCGTTCATACGCCCAGGCGTTCCTACAAATAATCTTGGTTTTCTCTTAAGCTGCAATAATTGCTTATGCATTGGCTCTCCGCCAATTAAAAGACATGTGTTAATTGATGATTTTTTTCCTAAAATCCCTTCCAAAGCTTGCATAACTTGAACAGCTAGCTCTCGTGTTGGGGTAATTACTACAGCGCTACCAGTTTGGCTTGAAAGCAGTTTCGCTATAAGTGGAATACCAAAAGCAGCCGTTTTACCAGTTCCAGTCTGAGCGGAACCTAGAATATCTTTCCCATCTAATGCTAGAGGAATAGTGGCTTCTTGAATTGGTGTAGGTTGGATAAATTTTAATTTATCTAAAGAATCTAATAATTCCTTAGGCAAATTAAATGAGTGAAAATTTGTCATAATAATTCCTTAAAAAACAAGGTTAAATGTCTTTATACGTTTTGTATAAAAACTTTTCTTTTTACTCCTTGAATTTAAGATATATATTATAAAAAAAACGCTCTTGATAACTAACAAAAGCTACATACATTAAAGAGTATTTAGAAAATCTAAACGCATTATACAAGAAAATAATAAACAATACAAGACCTTATTAATAATTCATACAGGAGTTACCTAACAAATATAGGTGTTAATTGACACAATTTGGTAAATATAATACACTAAACTTATAATTTGTTTTAATAAAACTGAAACTGCGAGGTAACGATGAAATATTCTGTAAAACCTGAAGATATACTTCCAGACGATGTAAACGAAAAAACATAGAACCATATATTTTCCTATCAATGACACATTGATTTATATTCCTAAGAGTAAATACAAGAATATGAGTAGCTAACAAACCTAGAATAATCTACCATTGAAAAGACCATCCATATACCTATTTTCACAAACTTTGACAAACATTTTTAGAGTATCTCTTAACACATTCAACATATACAACAAAGAATTGATCTTCATGTTAAATTGCTTCTAGTTTCGAGGATAACATAAATTGTTTAACACACTCCTCAGTAGCGATG
>JANQTT010000023.1:0-735 GCA_030731565.1 Rickettsiaceae bacterium
CAGCTGCTGCATAGCAGATTTACCAAACGAATTGAGTCAATCATAAACTTTGTGTAAGTTCTATTTTTTACATTCCAATAAATCATATTTAAAATCTCCGCAAAGTATTTCAAATTGATTTAGTGCTAACGGCCAATCTTTGAGTGGCATTGTCCATTTTTTTGCTGCGTTTCGTAGTGCTAAAAATATTATTTTTTGAATTGATTTATCATCGGGAAAAAACCCCTTATTTTTGATAATTTTTCTGATTTGACGATTTACCGATTCAATCGCATTTGTCGTATAAATCACTTTTCTTATTTCGGCAGGAAAGGCAAAAAACGGTATAATACCAGACCAATTACGTTGCCAAATATCAGAAATAACAGGATATTTATTATCCCATTTTGACCCAAATTGTTTTAATTCAAAATGCGCCATTTCTTCAGTAGCAGCTGTATAAATTTTCTTTAAATCTGCAGTCACTTCTTTTAGATCTTTATACGAAACATATCTTACAGAATTCCTGACCATATGCACTATGCAAAGCTGCACTATAGTGTTCGGAAAAACGCTGCCTATTGCTTCTGGAAACCCCTTAAGACCATCAACACAAGCAACATAAATTTGTTCAACACCTCTGTTCTTAAGCTCCGTAACAACCTGCATCCAGAATTTGCTACCTTCATTTTTACCAACCCAAATACCAAGTAGCTCTTTCTTGCCATCTATGTTTACAGCAATTGCAAGGTACAC
>JANQTT010000023.1:745-1360 GCA_030731565.1 Rickettsiaceae bacterium
ATTATTATCTCTAGATTTTACATGAATGCAGTCCAAATATAATATTGGGTAAACGGTATCAAGTGGCCGATTTTGCCATCTTGTTACCTCATCAATAACCCCGTCCGTTATTGTCGAAATTAAATCTTTAGAAATCTCCGTCTGATATATTTCTTCTAAATGACCTTGAATTTCACTCATTGTCATACCTCTAGCATAAAGGGAAATTACTTTATCATCGAAACCGTTGAATCTTCTAATCCCTTTAGGTAGTAGTTGCGGGCTAAACTCTCCTTCTCGATCACGAGGCACATCTACTGTTATTTGACTACCATTTTCGTCTATTATTGTTTTTTCATAACTACCGTTACGACGGTTATTATCTATCTTTGGTACTTTACTATGTTTTGAGTAACCAAGATCATGTTCAAGCTCGCTGGCTAATACTCTTTCAACTATTTGCTTCTTTAGTTGCTGAAACAAACCGTCTTTCCCAAATATCTCTCCCGGATTAGCCTTTGATAATAATTCTTCTACTATTTTATTTGTTAGATTAATGTGATTTATAGAATCTATTTGTTGATCTATTTTCTTTATTTTCTTGCTCATTTTTTGCCTCATATAAGTTATTTAAAA
>JANQTT010000024.1 GCA_030731565.1 Rickettsiaceae bacterium
TAGGATTAAAATCTGGACTCCTTCTCAATACTATTGGCAAATCCATTGAAAAAACTGCGCGTAAATTCGGTATGCATATCGTGGAAAACTTAGGAAGCCACGGTGTTGGACGTGCTCTGCACGAAGAACCTGGCTTTATCTCTTCTTACTACGATAAGTATGACAAACGCATTATCACTGATGGGCTGGTAATAACGATTGAGCCATTTTTGTCAACCGGAGCTAATATGGTAACTGATGGTAATGATGAATGGTCACTAATAACGCCTAAAGGTGTCTATACAGCACAGTATGAACATACCATCATTATTACCAAAAAAGGTCCAATTATTACCACTATCCCTACTACGCATTACAGTTAATTAATTTAAATTTGGTGCAGGGCGCGAGGAGCGAAGCCTAGATATACTAGGAGAGCCGACGGGAACGCTACCGGAGTTCAAAATAAATGGCTATAATAAATCAAACTCTTGCGGCAAGGCAGATTTAATTTTAATTTCACTTCCAAAAACAGATTTTTCGATTATCAGTTCTTTTGCATGTAGTAACATCCTGGAACTTTTCTGGCCGCCATATTTTTTATCACCGATAATTGGACAACCTAAAAATTTGGAATGGAATCTAAGCTGATGCATGCGCCCTGTTTTAGGTTTGAACTCGATCATTGATCTATTATTTGAAGACCTAATAACTTTGTACTCTGTTTCAGCCTTTTTACCGCCCTCTTTCAGCTCTGTTACAGTCTCGAATATTCCCTGGCGATCTTTGCCTATATAATGGATCAAATTACCACTTAAGCTATTTGGCACTCCAAAAACAATGGCTGTGTAAGTTTTGTGAATTAAATGCTTTTGAAAGGCATCGCTTAGTTTTGCAGCATTTGAGTAACCATTTGCTATAAGCAAGATTCCACTCGTTTCTTTATCAAGTCGGTGAACAATTTTATACTCTTCACCTTCTGCCATATTCAGATAGTTAAGTGCATCATCGATAGATAAATTGATTTTACTTCCCCCTTGAACGGCAAGACCGGATGGTTTATTAATTGCAATAAACTCAAGGGAAGAATAAATCAAATATTCAGATAATAATTTCTTTGCCAAAATAAGAGTGGATTTTGAAAATATTTTGTTGGTATTATCACTATCCTCTAAGACAAGAATACCCAACGCATAAGTAATTTTATCGCCTTCGACTATTCTAGTATTGGCACTTGTTTTCAATCCGTTAAGCTTGATTTGCCTCTTTCGCACAGCTTTTTCAATAGTTCCTTGAGTAACTAAAGGAAAGCATCTTTTTATATAACGATCTAGCCTAATAGGCATATCTGTTTTAACAATAAGTGTTTTAACTTTACTCATTTTGAGCTCATCAGAAGAAAGCAAGACCATAACAAGCAGGATAACAAAAAGACAGCACCAAACTGATGAAATAATGCGACAGGAATTGGCACCATATAAATCACCGTTAAAATACCTGCTAACATTTGTATAAACAGGGCAATAGCAACATAAAATATTGATATAGAATATTTGTTATTTTTTAATTTTAACGAAGAAAAACAGAATACAGTGATCACTATAAATAAAATATATGCTAAAATCCTATGTATAAACTGAATAAAAACAGGTTCAGAGAAGCTATAAGTAGAAAAAGTTAGTTCTGATACTTCATGAGGAATAAAACTATCTCCCATTAATGGAAAGCTATTATAAACAAGCCCCGCATCCAAACCAGCTACAAAAGCTCCAAACACTATCTGTACAAGCAATAAGGCTATAGAAACAAAGCACCAAAATTTTTGGAGAGCCAATGACGTACCACCTAGCAACAACAATGGATCAAATAGATTTTTCATTAACTGCCAAAAAAGGATAATATATAAAAATACTGCAAGCAGTAAATGTGCCGCCAACCGGTAATGACTAACATGTGGATCAGATATCAAGCCGCTCTTAACCATATACCATCCCATTACCCCCTGACAGGCAAGCAAGATCAAAGCTAAAACATAAATACCTAAATCGTCTTTACTAATTCTTCCAGTAGTTATAAAAAATATTAAAGGGATAAGATATAACAAAGCAGTAAGCCTTCCTGCAATTCGATGATAGAATTCCAGGAGATATATAGGCTTGAACTCATCCAAGCTCATACCAGAATTGTATTTTATATATTCAGGAGATTGTTGATATTTGCCAAATTCAATTTTCCAGCTTTCAGAGTTAAGTGGTGGTAAGACCCCAGTTACCGGATTCCATTCAGTAATAGACAAACCAGAATCAGTAAGGCGAGTTAAACCGCCAATAAAAATCATAAATATAACTGCAATACACATAGCAGAAAGCCATATAGAAACAAACTTATTTCTATTTGATAGATGCTGCATTATCACTCCTTTAATATGATCTATTTATTGCAAAACCAACTAGTTCTCGTAAATATTTTTTGCTTTGATTATCAACGCTTCCCTCAAGAGATAATAAAGCAAACTCCGCTTTTGATTTAAGTTGCTCTAGATATTTTGCTATAACAGACTTTATGTTATATTCTAGCATTAACTTCTGAACAAGAGCAAAATCTTTTACTGTTCTAGCATCAGCACTAAGCATTTTATCTAATTCCAACTTCTCTTCAGGATTAACCTTCTCTAATAACATAATTAGCGGGAGAGTAATTTTTCCTTCATAAAAATCATCTCCAACATTTTTACCAACTTTGTTGCTTTCACTAAAGTAATCCAGTGCATCATCAGCTATTTGAAAAATATTGCCAAGCTTTAGACCAAACTCCTTTAGCTTCTTAGCGTCTGAAGTTTTTCCAGCAACAATCGCCCCTACGCCACAAGCAGCACCAAATAGTTCAGCAGTTTTTGCATTAATTACCTTTAAATAATCCGCTTCAGAAATATTTTGCTTTGCCTCAAGCTGAGCAAGTTGAGAAACTTCTCCTTCTGCAATTATTGCAGATGCACTCGATAAAACTTCTAATGCATCAAGTGATTTTGTAGAAACAATAAGCTTAAATGACTGGCTAAAAAGGAAATCACCAACTAAAATACTTGCTTTACTTCCCCACACAACATTAGCAGTCGGAAGAAACCGACGCATTTTGCTACCGTCTACAACATCATCGTGTAGCAAGGTTGCCATATGTATAAATTCAACTGCAGCTGCAAGCTTGATGGCGCTTTTTCCATTATAACCATACATTTTTGCTGTAAGTATAGTTAATATTGGGCGCATCCTTTTTCCGCCGGCAGAAGCCAAGTGGTTGCTTACAAGGCGTACTAAATCTTCTTCAACTGACAAACTATCAATAATAACATTATTCATAGCCTTTATATCCTCAGATAAATAGCTATGAATTTCTTTAATCAAATCCAACTTAATAACTCTTTTTTTATTATATGCTGTATAATGAGTAACTATACTATTTCAATATACCTTTTAAAAGACCTTTGCCTAGCTCCTTTGGAATTGCTTTCTTAATAGCATCTTTTGCATCATCAGGTATCGCTTTTTTAAGCTCCTTTTCTATCGATTTTTTAATTTCTTTATTGCCGGAAATCCTCGGTAATACTTGCTTCAATATTGGTTCGCTAGGATCAAGGTCTGGTATTATTTTCTGCATTCTACCAAGGACATCACCTCCGTGACCAACTTTATCAAATAATTTTTGATATAACATTAAAGTATATAACTTTGCTATTTGGTCAAACCTAACAGTACCAATTTTTGTATTTTTTAGGTTTTGTGAATTTGCAGAATATTCAAAACTTAAATCATCAGATTTTGAGTTAGGGTGGTCAGAAATATCTTTTAAAAATGCTTTATTTACATCAATATATAGATTTCTTGCTTCATCTTGCAGGAATCGAAACTTACCAAATCTGTAAATATATCCAGAACTAAATTCAACTACTGCTGGGTAGTTCTTAATAAATAAATTGCCATTAGCTTTCCAGCTCTGCGTTCCTTTTGATAAGGTTTCCATTTCATGCTGTAATTTAAAACCAGATTTATCAGAAAATATGCTAAGGTCATTTACTTTAAAATGCCTTCTATTAGGGCCCTCTGATGCTACTAATTCAAAATTGTAGTCATAATTATTGTTTTCAAGCTCAGTAAATTTAAACACATCTTTGTTATTAATAATATATTTGATTTCATGATTTAACATTTTACCAAATGGTGAGCTTGTTAAGCTTGGAACAATAATATCATATCTTCGAAAAAGTTCATCAAACATACCTGATTTAAAATATATTTTCGAACTCATATCGATTCGATAATCTCTGCCCTGCCCGTCAATACCCGAGGCATAAGCAAGCTTCAACTTATTAAAATCAATAAACTGGGATAAGCATTTTGCGGCTATTTTTACATCCAATCCTTTTTGCAAATCTTTAAAGTTGTTACCTTTAGTTTTTAGATCAAGTTTTGCATCAACATCAAAACCTGATGGTAACAAAGAAAAGCCGTAAAATAAACTGACTGGTAATCTTCTGGCTTTTGCTGCGTTTGGCTTAGTCTTTACTTGATATTTTGCGGCAAGAGTTTGCGGAATATTATTCAAAAAATCGCCCACATTTTTATATTCTTTTTGTGGTACAAAACTGATTAGCAGTTTTTCATATTCTTTATCATAAAACTTTTCATTGCCATTTAAATCAAAAATATTTACAGATCCAGACGATGCATGTATATCCCCGATATGATTAACTATTTCAAACGGATCTTGCATGTTTTTTATTGTTGCCACTAAATTCATTGTTAAAGGCAGGTCCACTGCGATTGAGTAATTATCTATTACTAGACGCGCTCCAAAACCATGTGATTCAGGCTTATAAAATGCTGTTATCTCACCACTATAATTAATAAATAGTTTTTGCAATAATAAGTCATACCCAAAATATATTGGGGAATGATATTTAATTTTTGCATCCCTACTTTCTTCTGACCAGCCTTCCGCTTTCCAGGAAATTTTATATGGAAAACCCGCTGCATTGACTCGATCAAAGGCTATAAAATAATCTCTTTCATCAAGCCCTTTCATAGGCATTTGTTTTCCAGCGTATTTATCGTTTAATTCAGAAGAAACTTTAAATGTAACGTAATACCAAAAACCGCCCACTGCTATTAAAATTAAAATAATAAATGCGATAAGAAATTTTATTAATCTCATTATTTTTCCTTTTGCAATTTAATATATTCTATATTCAAGGTACGCACGTTCCATACCCATATCATAATTACTACAATAAAAAAACCAAGCAAGTATACTGTCACTGAATCAAAAGTTGCTAATGGCATTAATATAAACATAAAGGATTGTATAAATGCCCCAAGTGATTTACCAAATTTTAGACCAATCACTTCGACTGCAGCTTTTCCTTTTGTCCTTAGTTCCAATGATAGCGGTATATAAGCCATCTCTTTCGTGGAGTCAAACAAAGAGTATTTTGTAGATTTACTCAAGATATTTTGCACAGCTCCAATAATAACAGCAAAATATATTGGATTAAACCAATCACCTAGAAAAGTTATATCCTGAGCAAAAATAACAAAGATAAAAAAGATTATACCAGTGCAAACTAACATAAATGGTGTTATCAGTGCAGATACAATCCAAGAAAATCGCCTTAAAATATTACTTCCGATTATCATAAACGTAACGCAAGATACTCCCATCCAAATGTTAAATTTTCCCATAAAATTCAGGTAATCAATGGTATTTGGATATAATTCCTTAACGCGAGCCTTCCAAGGCCCTTCGAGAATATTTATCACCAACCCATAGCACAGCACGAGCAAGACTATATGCCCAATATATTTTGAACTCAGAAGCAGTTTGATACTTTCTAAAAAAGACAGTTTTGTTCTGGTTTTTTCGCTAGCGCCCGCGAATTCTGTTTTTAATTTTTTGTTCTTTAAAACATATTTATCAATATAACGGTACAAAACCATTGCTAAAATACCAGCAAATATAATAGCTTTCATGATTGGTTTTAAAACCATCTCGCACTGGTATGCAGTGCTATTTGCGTATGAATTTAAAATATTCACATCAGAAACTCCAGACAAATCTGAAAATGAGACTAATACATTTCCAGCTAAAATAAGTCCTATGTTACCCACCATACCTAAAAAAGGATAAAATCTTTTAGCAGACTCAGTATCAAAAATATGATTTGCATATTGCCAGAACAATAAATTAATAATCACCGCGCTCCATAGCTCACAAAAAATATACATTAATGCGTAGCTCCATTTCCCAGCTATATGAATAAACCATTTTAAATTTGGATATGCATTTATAATCGAATATACCCACTCATCGCTCGGATGGTAAAATTCTTGATTTGGAAATACGACATATGTAAAAAGAGCAAAAAAGCCCAGGAAAAAAGAAATTATTAAATAGAATAAATGTTCGTAATCAAAAATATTACTTAATTTTACATAGATTAATGTGAAAATTATAGTAGACGGAAGAACGAACCATAGCTTCAAGAAGCTAATAACTTCAGCGCCAATATTTGGTACAACAAGGCTATCTTTAATTGAACGAAGAGCTCCAAAATTAAACAAAACACACAGCATCATAAGAGCTAGCGGCGCAAATAATTTAATTTCTGACTTTTCAATCGGCCAGAAAATATCTTTAAGTTTTGCTTTAAAGGAAAGGTTTTTCAACTTCGACATTTATTTTTTTTGAAACTGCTTAAAACAGTACCTACAGGCCGCGCAAATACCTAGTAGTTCTAATTCATATAC
>JANQTT010000025.1 GCA_030731565.1 Rickettsiaceae bacterium
AACTTGCCAAGTGAAGCTAATTCATCCATAACAAACCAAACACGTCTATCATCTTTAATACCAATATCTAGTAACTGGCATAGTGCCAATTCTGCCAGACAAGCGATAAGACTTGCTGTTAATTCTCTTGAGCTAGGTTTAGTTGCTAAAAAAAGCCAGTTATTAGCACCCTGATCGATATTTTGAAAATATTCTTTTAATGAAAAAAGATTATCTTTACTGTTCTTTAGGTAGCTAATAGGCTTAGAACTTGCGCTAAGCGTTGATAATACAGAGCCAGAAGTAACCTGATTATTATTATCTAAAAATCTTGCAGCTTCAGTAGCATATAATTTGCGTGATAATGAATTTAATGTACTGTGTTGTAGTAAATACGACAATGCCTGAATATCGGGGTTTACTTTTCTTTGGTATTGCGCGCAAGCATTGAAGACTATTTCTGCAGATTGTTCCCAAAACGGGTCGGACTTAGAATTAGACTTCTTTCTATTAAATCCGAATAATATTTTTGCAAATCTTTCTAACTCTTCTTTGCTTGCACAATCTTGCCAAAAGTCCCATTCTTTACCTCTAGCATCAAAAGGATTAAAAATAATATCACCTCGATCAGGATTATAATATCTGGCAATCATTTCTCCAGTTTGGTCTATGACAATAGCTGGTTGTTGCTTTTGCTGGATTTGCGATAGTAAATTATGTATTAGATTAGTTTTACCAGAACCTGTAGAACCGGTTGCTAGAAAATGCCTAGTTTCCATATCCTTAACCAGGGACATTTTACCTATTGTAAGATCACTAGCCATACGAAGGGATTTTAGCTTACGGGTAACCTCTTTATCAGTTAAAACAACACCACTACCTTCTTGCTTTTTATCAGAACGAACTGATTTACCAAATCTTGCCCAAAGACCAAATACTATCACTACAGAACAGATAGCAATAAACAACATCAGCACTAAGCTACTAAGAAGAAAATCCACTATATTACTATAGGAAGATTTAAATTTATTTGATGCAATAATAGCTTTAGCTGGTACATTATTCTTAAACAACCCTCTATTAGTATAAGCATTAATAGTTGGAGCTTTTCTATTACCTGAATGACTAGGCATTATTTCATGAAATTTCATCGCAATATGAGCTCTGACATAAGTCATGCTTGCTGTTGTATCCAAGCTCTTAAACTCAGGTAATCTAAAAAACACTGTCATGCAAATACCTATAAGCAGAGCCAGCTTAAATGTACTACCAGCTACTTGTTTAAACATGCGCACCTTGTGCAAGAACACTTGACCGCCACCTATAAAATTATTAAGCATTTCTCTAACCTATTATTTAATTACAA
>JANQTT010000026.1:0-23668 GCA_030731565.1 Rickettsiaceae bacterium
GCAAAGGCAGAGGAGAAAATTAGTAAACAGAAAGCAAAAAAGCTTTTTGATAGCGGAGATATTAATAAGGTTGAAGTAGGCACTTTTAAAGGACTTGCTTTCATACATACTTACTTATTTGAAGATATTTATCATTTCGCAGGTAAAATAAGAAAGGTAAATATTGCTAAAGGCGATTTTCGTTTTTCTCCTATTATGTATCTTGAAAAGTCACTAGAGCATATAGATAAAATGCCGCAAGGCAATTTCAACGAAATTATAGAAAAATACGTTGAAATGAATATTGCTCATCCATTTAGAGAAGGAAATGGTCGTGCTACTCGTATTTGGCTAGATCTACTTCTGAAAAAAGAACTAGAACAAATAATTGATTGGAACCTGGTAGATAAAGAAGAGTACCTCTCAGTAATGAAGCGTAGCGTTGTTAAGGATCTAGAGATTAAAGCCCTATTAAAAGAAGCATTAACCGATAAGATACATGATCGCACTTTGTTCATGAAAGGCATTGACATTAGCTATTACTATGAAGGCTATAGCGAGTTTAAAACAGAAGATCTTTAGCATTGAAGTTGCAACTCATTAACCAAGCCAGAGATTAGCACTTGGTATAGCATATTAAATCGCTTACCATAGTAAATACTTAACTAATATCATTTTCAACGAAAAGGCAAGTTACTTGTGGTATGGGTGCCCCTCTAGTATGGTTTGGGCTCGGTATATTTGTTCTAATAGAATTAATTTGGCCATTTGATGTGGCATGGTCATTTTTGACAAACATAGCTTAGTATTTGCTAAATTTAGAATCGATTGGTCTAAGCCAAATGCACCTCCAATTATAAAATCAATATCATTCCCTGCCATCATTTGCTGAGAAAAGATTAGACTAAAATCTTCGCTACTATGCTGTTTACCAGACAAATCTAAGGCAATAATATATGCTCCCTTTGTTAGTTTATCTTGGATCAACTTCGCTTCATATTGTTTGATCTGGGTAGGAGCTAATTTCTTTGAATACACAATTTCATTATTTTTTATCTGCCAATTTATCATTTTTTGATATTGGTCAGAAATTTTTGCGATTTCAGAAGATAATTTACCTACGGAAATTATTTGTATTTTCATAACATTAGGTTATTCCTTAAGGAATTTTACAATATCTTCAACCACTTTTTTGGCGTCACCAAATAACATCAAAGTGTTATCTTGGAAAAATAGTTCGTTTTGGATTCCTGCATATCCAGGTGACATTGATCTTTTTATGAATAAAACAGATTTAGCCATACCCACATCCAGAACCGGCATACCATAAATAGGGCTGGATTTATCAGTCTTAGCAGCAGGATTTGTAACATCATTCGCGCCTATAACTAATGCAATATCAGTTGAGCTAAAGTCATTATTGATTTCATCAAGCTCCAAAACGTCTTCATAATCAATATTTGCTTCGGCCAGAAGAACGTTCATATGCCCTGGCATTCTTCCTGCAACTGGATGAATCGCAAAACGAACTTTAATGCCTGTCTTTTTTAAGAGTTCTGTCATTTCTTTGATTGCATGCTGAGACTGCGCAACAGCCATTCCATAGCCAGGAACAATTACTACAGATTCAGCTTTATTCATCATAAATGCAGCATCTTCTGCGCTACTTACCTTTGCAACTCGGTCATCTTTTTCTTCTGCACTAGATTTAGTATCAGCCTTTTTGAAAGCACCAAATATAACATTTATAAGAGACCTATTCATAGCTTTGCACATTATATAACTAAGAATAGCACCGCTTGCCCCAACTAGCGCACCAGTAATTATCAACAAGCTATTGCCAAGGGTAAATCCGATACCTGCTGCTGCCCAACCAGAATATGAATTTAGCATTGACACTACAACCGGCATATCTGCGCCACCAATAGGAATTATAAGCAGAACCCCAATAATAAGCGACAAAACCACAAGAATGGTGAATAGAAGGATACTTTCGCTATTTGCAAATTTGTAAATTAAAAATATAATTGCTAGCGTAATTAAGAGACAAACATATTGCTGGCCAATAAATTTTATTGGTTTTGTGCTAATTAAACCTTGCAGTTTGCCAAAAGCAATTATTGAACCACTAAAAGTTATGGCTCCAATCCCAGCTCCAAGAGACATTTCGATTAATGCACCTGCTGGAAGACTTCCAGTAACTCCAATAGAAAAATTATAAGGTGCAAGCAGAGCAGCATAGGCAACTAAAACAGCCGCAAGACCCACGAACGAATGGAAGCCAGCAACTAACTGAGGTATAGCAGTCATAGCTATTTTTCGTGCTATTACTGTACCAACAATTCCCCCTGCAGCTATTGTTATTACAAGAGGTATTACATGCGAAAAACCAGGTAAATTAAATGTCGCGACCAAGGCAACAGCCATACCAATAATACCAATTAGGCTTCCATTTCTAGCCGTTTTTGGGGACGATAATCCTTTTAGTGCAAAAATAAAACAAATTGCCGCAATTAGGTATGAAAATTCAATTATTTGTGTGTTCATATCTGTTATTTTTTCTTAAACATTTCAAGCATACGTTCCGTAACAACAAAACCTCCAAAAATATTGATCGCTGCAAAAAATGCAGCAATAAAGCCAAATATCGATGAGACGCCAAAAATTTGCGAAGAACTTGCTATCATTGCCCCGAGGATTATTATTCCCGAAATAGCATTAGTTATTGACATTAAAGGGGTATGGAGTGAAGGCGTTACTTTCCAAACTACATAATATCCAACAAAACAAGCTAGAGTAAAAATCGTGATTGCAAATACTAGAGGATCTACCCCGTTAATATTTTGCTCTGCTGTTTGGCTTGCAATGCTAATCTCTTGTAATTTTGTTACAAGCGCATGAGCTTTGTCAGATATTTCTGAAGCTTCCGCAGCTGCTTTGGTTAATTCTTCTTTCATATTACACTCTGAATTTTTTATTTACTATTTGGCCATTTACTCCTACCAGCATTTCTTCAACTAAGTCATCTTTGAAATCTATTTTATTATCCTTGATTGCATAAGCTAAGAAATTATATAGGTTCTTAGCGTATAATTTAGAACTATCGCTAGCAATTCTAGCTGCCATATTGCTCCAGCCAATAATTTTTATACCTTTTTTTGTTATGACCTTATCAGATAATGAGTCCTCGATGTTTCCTCCGCTAACAGTTGCCATATCAACTAAAACAGATCCCGTGCGCATTTTTGCAACCATTGATTTTGTAAGCAAAGTCGGAGCTTTTTTTCCTGGAATTTGCGCAGTAGTAATAACAATATCAAATCTATCAATCACTTCATATAGAAATTTTTCCTGAATTGTAGCAAAATCCTTAGTAACTTCCTTTGCATAACCCGAGTTATCTTCAGCATTCTCCTCTAGTTCTAAAGGGTAGATAAATTTTGCTCCTAAGCTTTCGACTTGCTCTTTTGTGGCTGCTCGGACGTCATATGCAGAAACCACTGCTCCTAATCTTTTTGCTGTGGCTATTGCCTGTAATCCAGCAACGCCAGCCCCTAGAATAAGAACTTTTGCAGGGTTAACCGTGCCAGCTGCAGTCATCATCATTGGCAGTGCTCTATCAAAATAATAGCTAGCTTCAATTACGGCGCGGTATCCAGCAAGGTTGCTTTGTGATGATAATACATCCATGCTCTGTGCTTTGGTAATACGAGGGACAAGCTCCATTGCAATCGCAGACAGTCCTTTTGACAAAGCTTTATCTATGTATTCTGAAGCTAAATATGGAGAAAGCAAACCAATAATTGTAGCTTCCTTTTTGCTCATTTCAATTTCATTGTATCCATCAACTAGCGGAGTTGGTTGAACTTTCAAAATTATATCAGCATCAGAAAGGATTTCTAGCGGTATAGAAGAGACTACAGCACCAGCTTCTTTGTAAGCTTCATCAGTAAAACTAGCAGATAAGCCTATATCCTTTTCCACGAAAACACTATAACCTTTTGCGCAAAAAAGCTTAGCTGTTTCTGGCGTAATGGCTGCTCTATGTTCGTCTTTAGCTCGTTCTTTAAGTGCTACAATCTTTATCATTTTTCAAATATATTTTTTTTATTTATTGAACTTATAATAACCATTCCATAGACTGTAAATAGTGTAACTATTTTATAAAGTAAATGTTTATGTTGTATAAAACAAGTAAGTCACAGTGCGTTTTGATAAAAATTATTCTTTCATTATTTCTAGCGTTAAGTATGCATAAAGTTGCTTTGGCAGATGTTGCTGGAGAGATTAAAACTTATATTAGAAATATTAAGACGATTGCCGTTGAATTTTCTCAAAGCGATTCACATGGCACAAAGTCAGAGGGAATGCTAATTATAGATAAACCATATAAATTCCGCTGCAATTATTATGAACCATTTCCATTAGTTATCGTAGGTAGTAACAATTACGTTTCTGTTTATGATTATGAAATGGAACACTTAAGCCGTATAAAAGCTGAAGATAATATATTTTATTTCCTTTTGGTTAATGATATTGATTTTGAAAATAAATTTGAAGTTCTATCAGCAAAAACCATAGATAATAATTATGTTTTAAAATTAAAAAGTAATGAAGTAGACAAAATCAGTGAGATTTCTTTTGATAAAAATACTAAAAATATAAAGCAAATGAAAATCTACGAAGATAATAATACTATTACTCTTAACTTCGGGCCAACAGAACAAATTAAAAATGTTTCAAAAAGCCTATTTATATTGCAGGATCCAGATATTTTCGGCAAACCAAATAGGTTGAGCAAGAAAGACCTGGGAAAAAAATTCACGAATTAAGTAGAAAAATGGTAAGTTAAAGCTTGATAAAAATTGCTAAAACTATTACTCTATCTTTGGTTAATGCTGGGCGTTTTGTTTGTCTAGTTGGTCAGGTTCGAAAGAAAGCAGCCAGGGTATCCTTAAACGGGTCAGCATTAACTAATACTCTCGATAAATAGAGACTAATATGCCTAAAAGCTCTTCTACATATATCCCTTTTGCGCGCAAGTATAGGCCAACTAATTTTAGCGAATTATTGGGTCAAGAAGTGCTTGTAAAGACTTTATCATATTGTATCCAAAACGATCGTTTGGCTCAAGCTCACCTATTGACAGGAATTAGAGGGGTAGGAAAAACGTCATCAGCAAGAATTATCGCTAAAACGGTTAATTGTACAGACAAAAAGTCTAAAGACAATTACATAGCTCCATGCGAGAAATGCAAAAATTGTGAGAGTTTCAATAATCATAACCATCCTGATATTATTGAAATTGATGCGGCGAGCAGAACAAGTGTCGATGATATCCGTGAAATTATTGAAAGCAGCGAGTACCGACCATTGCTTGGAACAATGAAATTCTTCATTATTGACGAAATACATATGCTGTCAAAAAGCGCATTTAACGCTCTGCTTAAAGTTATAGAAGAGCCACCAGAGCATGTTGTATTCATATTTGCCACTACTGAAGTCCAAAAGATACCATTAACTGTAATTTCAAGGTGTCAAAGGTATGATTTAAGGCGCCTTACTTTTGAAGAATTACACGTGCTTGCACAAAATATTATAAAACAAGAAAATTTAAAGTTTGAAGAAGAAGCCTTAAAAATTATTGCCATAAAATCGGAAGGATCGGCCCGTGATGCTACGTCTATGATCGACCAAGCCGCAAGTTATCTACATAATGCCAGCAAAGGGGAAACTATTACCGCTGAAGTTATGGGGCGTATGCTTGGTATCATGCAAACAAGTACTATGATTAAATTTGCGCAGTTAATTATAGCAAACGATCCAAGCGCAGCAATTGAACTGCTTAAGCAAATTTACCTTAATGCAAATAGTTTAGAAAGTTTTGTGCAAGGCATGTCTGATTTTTTTGCCGAACTTTCCAAAGCTAAGGTGATTCCAAATTATCATAATCCATTATACCAAAGTTATTCAACAGAAATAGCAGATATATTAATTGGAACGAGTCTCTCAAGGCTTACAATTCTCTGGCAAATATTTAGCAATGGTACTCAGGAAGTAAAACAATCTCATAATGAACTAAGCTGTGCCCAAATGCTTGTAATTAAAGCTATATACTCTTGTAATTTACCTACGGCTGAAGAAATAATGGACGCTGAAGCGCAATATATCCCGCCTGTAGAAGAGCCTAAAAACCAAAAGGAGCCTCAGATTATTATTGCTGAGCCTAAAGAAGGATTTGAAAATTTACAAAAGGTGACTCCAAAAGAGAAAACTAATACAGACGATGCACAAATATTCGATTTTCTAAAATTTTGTCATGAAAATAAAGAAATGGACGTTTATTATCTATTACTCAATGAAGTAGAAATTGACTCCTTTGTATCAGGCAAAGCTGAAATAGCGGGCAAAGTAGTAAATAATATGCAAACTAAAATAGAAAAACTGCTGAAAGATTGGTCTTCTATAGAATGGAAAGTTATAATAAAAAAGCGTGAAAAATTAGATAGCCTAAAAGATAAAATGCTTGAGAAGGTCAGGCTAACTGGAGATTACCAAACAATAAAAAATAATTTTCCAGACGCTAATATTTCAGATATAATCCTTAGAAACTGCCGGCAAGGGTAGAAAGAGACAGTTCCTAAAATATAAATTTTAAAACAAAAAAATATAAGAGAGAATAATGGATATAAAAAAATTGATGCAGCAAGCTCAGAATATGCAAAAAAAGATGCAAGAAATGCAAGAAGAAATTGCAAAAAAAGAATTCGAAGGCAAATCAGGTGGTGGGCTTGTATCAATTATCATGACTGGTAATGGAGAGATGCAAAAAGTTAACATTGACCGGTCGCTTATGAAAGAAGATGAAAAAGAAATGCTGGAAGATCTAATTGTAGCGGCATATAATGAAGCAAAAATTAAAGCAGACGAAGAGTCAAAAAACAATATGTCTGGAGCGTTTGGGGATATAGGTGGTTTACCTCGTGGCTTCAACTTCTAAGTTACTAAAATAATATGCTAATATGCAAAAAAAATCTGGCCCAGATCAGTTAATATACCTTTTTTCAAAACTCCCCGGCCTTGGAACCAGATCTGCAAGGCGTATTGTGCTGCATTTACTCCAAGATAAAGAATTGCGCCTAAAAGGCTTGATTGAGGGGCTTGAAGATGCTGCAAACAAGATTAATATTTGTAGTTTATGTGGTAATGTTGATTACTCAGAAATTTGCGGAATCTGCATGGATGAAACAAGATCAGACTCGCTAATCACTATTGTTGAGACAGTAGCCGAGCTTTGGGCGCTAGAACGCAGCGAAACATTCCGTGGTAGATATCATGTCTTAGGTAACAATCTGTCTAATTCATCGGCTAAGAACCCAGCGTCCTTGAAGCTGCCCGAGCTATTAGAGCGCTGCACCAATAATAAAACCGAAGAGATAATTATTGCCACAAACTCCACGCTTGATGGGCAAACTACCGCGTATTTTATCACTGAATTCTTTAAAAATACTCCTATTAAAATTTCTCGTCTTGCTAGCGGTATTCCCATAGGAGGTGAGCTGGATTACTTAGATGAAGGCACGCTTACCGCCGCTTTTGAAAGTCGAAAAGAGTTTGGATAGTTATAATACCAATTCTCAGGATTAAATATCACTACGTTTGCTATCGCTCACCTATTATTATAGGCTTCGCTCCTCGCGCCTTATACTATTTAACCTTAAGAATTGGTATAAATTAAATTTCGCTATGTATATAGATTAGAGCCTCAGCAATATAATTTAATAAGCTATTGATACAAATTCCTTGCATTTACTTGATATAAATGGGTAAAATAGACCGAATTGTGCACTTAGCTATGGTCAGTTAATTTTAATTTGGGACTAAGAGCAAATAACGAATTCTATAGTAATAGATGAACGGGCGAGCGGTAGCATAAAAACGTCAAGTTAAAAAGTCAAGACTATAGATAAAGCGAAGGCTTGGATTTAAGCCGAATTAATACAGCCGCTTTAGTATAATAATAATTTTTGCACAAATAGTTTACCTATATGTATGAGGAAAAAAGTGAGTAGTGATTTTGAACAAACAGGCTTTTTATTTGGAAGTAACTCAGTTTTTATTGAAGAACTGTATCAAAAATATCTAGAAGATCCATCATCTGTTGATTCTAGTTGGGTCGAATTTTTTAAAGACCAAGTTGCTTTTACCCCGATGAAAAGCACATCTAGAGTCATTATAAAAGATATTATAAAATCAGGTTTTTTGAAATCTGTTCAAACCAGCGATATTAAATCAGAAAATTCCCTTAGAGCCAAATTTATGATTAAGGCTTATCGTGAGCATGGCCACTACTTAGCTAATCTTGATCCACTTGAGCTTGAAGTAAAAAAAAATTACGCTGAGCTAAAATTAAATATAGAAGATTTTGGATTCAGTGCTGATCAATTAAATGAAGAAATTGATATCACTGGAGAACTGAGTGATATAACAGTTTGTACAATTGGAGAGCTCCGGGATATTTTAGAAAGAACTTATTCTAATAGTATAGCGGCTGAATTTGCACACGTAGAAAATACTGACGAGCAAAAATGGCTTTACGATCAGTTAGAAGGGGCGCATACCCATATTATGTTCTCTGTAGACGACAAAAAGAAAATGTTAAAAGACCTGGTTGAAGTTGAGGGTTTTGAACAATACCTACATACAAAATTTCCAGGAGCTAAACGTTTTTCTGTTGAAGGAGGTGATGCATCTATTATCTGTCTTGATAAAGTTATTGAATTATCCGCTCTCGCAGGCGCAAGTGAAGCAGTTTTAGGCCTAGCGCATCGAGGCCGTCTCTCAACTTTGGCAAAAGTAATGCAAAAACCTTACTGTGCTATATTTTCAGAATTCATGGGTTCTAGCGCATTTCCGTTAGACTTGGATATAGCAGGTGATGTAAAATATCACATGGGTTATTCTTCTGATAAAGTAATAAATGAAAACAAAACAATACATTTATCTCTGACTCCTAATCCTTCTCATCTAGAAGCTGTTAACCCAGTCGTTGCAGGAAAAGTTCGTGCAAAACAGGACTATAAGGGAAAAGATAGAACGTCAGTCGTTGGAATTTTAGTACATGGAGATGCTGCATTTTGTGGGCAGGGGATAGTTGCAGAAAGTTTGGTAATGTCTGGCTTAAAATCATATGAAGTAGGAGGAGTTTTTCACTTAGTTATAAACAACCAAATAGGATTTACAGCCAATACATACGACTCAAGGCCAGGCCGGTATTGCACTGAAGTTGCAAAAATGGTTGGGGCTCCAATAATACATGTAAATGGAGATGACATTGAAGCTGTTGTTATTGCTACTCAAATTGCTTGCAATTACAGATCCAAATTCAAAAAAGATGTAGTGGTTGATATTGTCTGTTACAGAAAATATGGGCATAATGAAGGCGACGAGCCTATGTATACTCAAGGGCTAATGTACAATATAATTAAAAATAAGCAAACTCCCGGTGCGATTTATGCTCAAAAACTCGCAAAACAAGCGCTAATTAATAGCGAGTATTTTGCGACATTAAAGCAAGAGTTTAAAACACATTTAGATAGAGAATTTGCTTTAATTGATAGCTATAAACCAAGAGCCCAATGGCTAGAAGGCTATTGGTCGGGTCTAGAAAGAAAAAGCGATAAAAATTTAGTAACCGGCGTTGCCAAATCTCGTCTTAAAAAACTTGTCGCTTCTTTATGTTCTATCCCTGAATCGTTTAAAGCAAACAAAAAATTATTAAAATTGTTTGCAAATCGCGTAGAAACAATAAATAAGGAAGAGCCTATTGATTGGGCAACGGCAGAGCAACTTGCATTTGCGACCCTTCTGGAAGACGGCACACCAATTAGAATTACTGGGCAAGATGCAGGCCGAGGAACCTTCTCGCATAGGCATGCGGTACTTCATTCTCAGGAAGATCGTTCAACTTACGAACCGCTGAACAATATCTCGAATGATCAAGCATTCTTTGAAATCGCAGACAGTAACTTGTCTGAGTATGGTGTACTTGGATTTGAATACGGCTATTCGTTAGTTAATCCAAAGCATTTAGTTATATGGGAAGCGCAATTTGGTGATTTCTGCAATGGTGCCCAAATAATATTTGATCAATTCATCTCGTCTGCCGAAACAAAATGGCTCCGTTTGAGCGGCCTTGTTTGTTTATTGCCAAATGGTATGGAAGGGCAGGGGCCAGAGCATAGTTCTGCTAGGCTGGAGCGTTTCTTGCAACTCTGTGCTGAAGATAACATGCAAGTGGTTTACCCAACTACTCCTGCATCTATTTTTCACCTACTGAGAAGGCAAGTAATGCGTAATTTTAGGAAGCCTTTGATAGTAATGTCGCCAAAATCACTACTTCGTCACAAACTTGCCGTATCAGAAATTTCTGAACTAGACAAGGATACTGCATTCTTGCCGATTATTGATGAGATCGATCCTGAAGTAAAAGTTTCTTCAGTAAAAAAGGTGATTTTCTGCGCTGGAAAAGTTTATTACGATTTGCTAGAAGTACGTAGAGAAGCAAAGAAAAACGATACTGCAATAATTCGCTTAGAAGAGATATATCCGTTTGCTGAAGATATGGTTGTCAAAATACTAAAAAAATATAGTAAAGCAACTGAATATGTTTGGGCACAAGAAGAGCCTAGAAATATGGGCTGCTTCAGCTTTATCAGAGCTTATATGGAAGCTGCTTTTGCAAAAGCAGGAATTAAACAAAATCTAAGTTACGCTGGTCGCGTTGAAGCCGCGTCCCCAGCTGTCGGATATACATATGTCCATAACAAACAACAAGAAGCATTGGTGCACGAAGCACTTGGTTTAGAATTAAAATAACAAAGAAATAGCATTTTGGAGATTAATTATGAGTGTTGAAATTAAAGTACCTGCTTTAGGTGAATCTGTTTCTGAAGCAACTATTGCCAAATGGTATAAAAGGCCTGGCGACGCGGTTCGAGTTGACGAGCTTTTACTCGAACTAGAAACTGAAAAAGTAACTCTAGAAGTTAATGCTACTGCAGAAGGTATACTAGAATCTATTGATGTAGAAGAAGACACAACAGTTGAAGTTGGCCAAGTAGTTGGTAAGATTAAAGAAGGTGCCGCTCCAGCAGTTGCTGCTCCAGAAGCAAAACCAGTAGAGGCTCTTAAGCCTACAGTTTTACCTCTTGCGTCAACAGCAAGCGCTAGCAAAACAGTTGATCCTACAACTACAATGCCACCATCTGTACAAAAAATGGTTGCAGAAAATAATTTAAACCCTGTTAATATTCCTGGCACTGGTAAAGACGGAAGAATTAATAAGGGAGATGTAATTAATGCGCTAAATAATTCTGGACTGTCGGTAAACACAAGTTTTGAAGGCGGAGAAAGACCTGTTGAACGCGTCCGTATGTCACGCTTGCGTAAGACAATTGCTCAGCGTTTAAAAGACTCGCAAAACACTGCGGCAATCTTAAGCACCTTTAATGAAATAGATATGACTAACGTCATCGCAATGCGCAAAAAACATAAAGAAGCATTCCAAGAAAAGCATGGCATAAAACTTGGATTTATGTCTTTCTTTACAAAAGCAGTATGCAGCGCTTTAAAGCAAATTCCTTCAGTAAATGCTGAAATGGAAGGCGACGATATAATTTATAAACAATATTATGATATTGGTGTAGCCGTCGGAACAGAGCAAGGCTTAGTTGTTCCGGTTGTACGTAATGCTGATAAGCTCAGCTTTTCAGGAATTGAAAGCGAAATAGTTTCCTTAGCAGTAAAAGCAAGAAACGGTAAATTATCTATGCAAGAGCTAACCGGTGGGACGTTCTCAATTACTAATGGCGGAGTTTATGGATCTTTGCTCTCAACGCCAATTATCAACCCTCCTCAAACAGGTATTATTGGTCTACATGCAACCCAGGAACGCCCTGTAGCTATTAATGGGAAAGTAGAAATACGTCCAATGATGTATATCGCCCTATCATATGATCACAGAGTAATTGATGGTAAGGATGCTGTTACTTTCCTGGTAAAAGTAAAAGAAGCTATAGAAGATCCAGAGAGATTATTGCTAGATTTATAATAAAAGCGGTTTCCCTTCACTTTTATTGGTGTTGCTAGTAAAAGTAAATGTTATAGGTGCTATATGTTTGTCGTGGTGCCGCTAGAGAGAATTGAACTCTCGACCTCATCATTACCAATGATGCGCTCTACCACTGAGCTATAGCGGCAAAAATAGTGGTTTTTACAAAAAATTTTGTATAAAAACTTGAGCTCGTAAATATGAAAATTTGTAAATATTAGATTTTTGCCATATTATTGGCATAACACCAATTTCCTAGTTAAATATTACTACGCTTTTCATCGCTCACCTATTATTATAGGCTTCACTCCTCGCGCCCTGTACTATTTAACTAGGAAATGGCATAAGGTCAAGGAAAAATAGAATTTATGGTAGAAAATTTAAAAGATAAGAAAGTAAAGTAAAAAAAAAGAGAAGAGGAACTTTCTTCTGCGCTTCGTAAAAACCTCTTAAGGCGTAAGGTTGCAAAAAAAGCTAATAAGGAAAAATCTGATGAATGATTTGTATATTGGTTTTATGAGTGGTACTTCCTGTGATGGAGTTGATGCATCTTTAATAGAGACAGACGGAAAAGATTTTTTTAAACCAATACACAACATTGCAATTACGTACGATCTTGAAACAAGAAAAGAATTACAAGAATTATTAATTCATTCAGGCCCGTTTCTTAAAATCGAGAAGAAGATAACTGAATTTCATATCCAGGCTGCTAATAAACTTTTATCTAAATCTGGATATTCGGCCAATGAAATAAAAGCTGTTGGATTTCATGGCCAGACTGTATACCACAATCCTAATGAAGGATTGACCTGGCAAATTGGTAATCCACATATGCTTGCTTCTAGTATTGGTATAGATGTTATTCATGATTTCAGAAGAAGAGACGTGGCCTATGGAGGGCAAGGCGCTCCTTTGGTTCCAATATTTCATAAATTATTAGCAAAAAATTTTGCGACACCAAGCGTTATAGTTAATATCGGAGGAGTTGCTAATTTGACTTATGTTAACCAAGAAGATTTGATTGCATTTGATACTGGCCCTGGAAACGCTCTGATTGATGATACAATGATAAAATATTACGGGGTGCCTTATGATAATAAAGGAAAAATAGCTTCTACTGGCAAGGTCGATATGAGTTTTGTAAATAAAGCCTTAGCAGGGAAATATTATAATTTGTCATATCCAAAATCTTTAGATCGGAATAGTTTTATATCCTTGCTAGAAGAGTTAGCCGGTAAAAATCCAGAAGATATAGTTGCCAGTTTAACTTACTTAACTCCAGCGGCTATATGCATTGCTATTTGCTTACTTCCTAGCATGCCTAAGCAAATATTTGTTTGTGGGGGTGGGGCTAAAAATATACAAATGCTGCAATGGTTAAAGCAGCTTTTACAAGAAAAGAATATTGATTGCGGCTTATTTGATATTGCGCAATTACCTAATATGAATGCAGATTATGTAGAATCGCAAGCTTTTGCTTACTTGGCTGCCAGATTCTGCAATAACTTACCTTCAGCGTTTCCTAGTACAACTGGAGCAAGCACTTCCAGTATTTGCGGCTGCCTTGTGAAACCATAGCTGGTATTTATATCACGTTATTTATTTTATGCATTCAAAGATTTTTCCATTATAGGTTTTAAAACTGCATAAGTTGTTGTATAATAAGTATTACGTTATTACTTCGAGGGCTATTGGTGGCTTCGCTTATTAAGTGGTAATTTAAATGAACTTTAAAATCGAATGGAGATTTAATTATGATTAAAAAAATTGCAGTAGCATTTTTTGCTGTTCTTCTTCTATCTGGTTGTAGCGCGTCTACAGGCAAATATGGAGATAACAACAAACATATTGTAGAATTTGAAAGAGAGGTTGGTGATAGAGTATTTTTTGCTTTAAATAGCTCAGCTATTTCAAAAGAAGGAGCAGACACACTTAAGCGCCAGGCAGAGTGGTTAAAAAATCACAAGCTCTTCAGCATTACTGTTGAAGGACACTGTGATGAAAGAGGTACAAGAGAAGTTAATATTGCTTTAGGGGAGCGCAGAGCAGAAGCTGTGAAGTCTTTCCTAGTCAAGCATGGTGTTGATGCAGATCGTATCGATACAATCTCATACGGTAAAGAAAGACCAGCAGTGATCGGAAACAGTGAAGCTGCATGGAAACAAAATCGTAGAAGTGTAACAGCTATTAGATAACTATTTAGTTTTCAACAAAACATTTAAAAGAAAAGCCGGTATATATAAAGTATGCTGGCTTTTTTTGTTTTTAAATTTGCTATAGACCAAGTCTGACCTAAATAACGCGAGTAGGTGTTCCTAGGGTTATAGCTCATCTTGCGGGGGCAGTCCTAAATTTTTACTCCAAATGCCTATATTTTGTAGAAAATACCTAAATTTCTTATTCAGAACTCACGTTTAAAAACCAACTCTACTTAAGGTTTTCGTTTTTTCGTGCAATAAGCCAGGCTATGTGTTACTATGTTGGGGCATAAACTAAGAGTTTATGAACATTCACTTTAAACTTATGTAGCGTAATTACTCGTTGGTTGCCTATTTAAATATAGGTTTTGACTCTTCGCACTAAAGTCCAATTAAATTGAATGACTATAGTTGTTTTAATGTGATTTATATAGGATATGGCAATAAAAATTCATACAAGTAAAGATTTTGAAAAAATGCGGGAAGCCGGTGGGCTTGCTGCAAGGACGCTTGATTTTATAACTGAATATGTTGTACCTGGTGTTACAACTGATCGTTTGAATGATTTGTGCCATGAATTCATTATAAGTCAAGGTGGAATTCCAGCCCCTTTAAATTATAAAGGATTCCCAAAGTCAATTTGTACATCAATTAATCATGTAGTTTGTCATGGTATACCTACAGATAAAAAGCTGAAAAATGGTGATATTGTTAATATCGACGTTACTGTTATTGTTGATGGATGGCATGGAGATACCAGCCGTATGTATCACGTAGGTGAGGCCGGTATTAAGCAGAAGCGCCTTGTGCAGGTTACGTATGAAGCAATGATGATTGGTATCGAAATGGTAAAACCAGGAGTTCGCCTAGGGGATATAGGCCATGCTATTCAGAAACATGCAGAAAAGAATCAATATTCAGTTGTCCGTGATTATACAGGGCATGGAATTGGTAAAATTTTTCATGATGAACCAAGTGTGCTTCATTATGGAAAACCTGGAACGGGAGTTATTTTAAAAGAAGGGATGTTCTTTACAATAGAGCCAATGATTAATGTTGGAAAATATGATACTATTTTAAGCAAATTTGATGGTTGGACGGTTACTACCAGAGATAAATCATTATCAGCTCAGTTTGAGCACACAGTCGGCGTGACAAAAAATGGCGTTGAAATTTTTACTGCATCACCAAAAAACTTATTATGCCCTCCATATGAGCTTGGAAAGTAAAAACACAGAAAAACCTCACCATTTCGGTCATAGGAAGAGGTTAAAAAATAAATTCCTGAAAACCAATCCAAATGGGTTTAGTGATTATGAGTTGCTAGAGCTGGTCTTGTTTCAATCGATACCAAGGCGTGATGTAAAGCCACTAGCTAAAAGTTTATTGTCTGTCTTTGGAGGTTTTAATCAGTTAATACACTCTGATAAAGGAAAAATTTTGGCAGTGGACGGTGCTACTGAGTCTATTTACTTACAACTGAGGATAATCAATGAGATGCTAAACCGGGCGCTAGCTGAAAGAATAGAGAATAAGAATGTGATTAGCTCATGGTCAGCACTGTTGGAATATCTAAAATTTAATATGAGTTGCTTGAAGGTTGAGCAATTCAGGGTGCTTTTTTTAAACAAGAAAAATGTTTTAATAGCTGATGAAATCATGACAACAGGAACTATAGACCAGGCGCCAGTATATCCAAGGGAAATAGTAAAAAAATCATTATTTTATGAAGCCAGCGCTCTTATACTAGTTCATAACCATCCTAGTGGAAACCCAAAGCCTTCAAGTCCAGATATAGATTTAACTACACAAATTATAGGTGCATGTAAAACTATTAACGTGACAGTGCATGATCATGTTATTATTGGTGGTAATGAATATTATAGCTTTAAATCAAATATGTTATTATGAATTTTATTATAAATTTAGTTACTTTAGGAATAATAGCGTTAGTAACTTCATTAGTTATAACAAAACTACTCATATATGCGATGCCAAAGTTTGGGATTGTTGATGTTCCTAGTCAGAGAAGATCGCATAATAAAATTACTCCTCGAGGTGGAGGATTAGCTTTCGTGCTAATTTACTCGATTTTATTGCCTGCATTTGAATATTTTAGGATAGGATCAATCGAAGATTCAATTATAATTTTACAAATTTTTATTCCGATCAGCGTGGTTTCTTTCTGGGATGATACATCGCATGTGATTATACCTATTAGGTTATTGGTACATTTTTTGTGTTCATGTTTGGCGATAATGTGGCTTATTCATCCAAATTCAATATTACATTATTACGATATACCTATATATTTAGATTTAGTAATAGGAACACTTGCATTACTTACTTTTTTGAATATATATAATTTTATGGATGGGATTGACGGCATTACGGTAAGCCAATCTCTACATTATTCGCTAACTATTCTGCTTTTATGTTTCATAAGGTACGACATTATTCCAAACGTTGATATGGTAATAGTTACTGCTGTAATAATTGGCGGGTGGTCTTTAGGGTTTATCTGCTTTAACTGGCAGCCAGCAAGGATATTTTTAGGAGATGTAGGTAGTATTAGTTTGGGCTTTTTAATCGGCATTTGCCTGTTAACGATTGCCTCTGCAAGTGTAAAACTTTTTGCTGCTTGTGTGATAGCATCGCTTTATTATATTGCAGATGGTGGCATAACAATTCTTATAAGAGCAGTTAAAGGTGAAAAAATATGGGAGCCGCATTTGCAGCATTTTTTTCAAAAGTCGGTAAGTAAAGGCAGAAGCCATAAAAGAACTGTAAAACGTATTATGAAATGTAATTTTCTACTTATGCTTCTTGCTGTTCATTCTCTTTATTATCCTGTAATCTCAATTATTGCTGCTATTCTAGTTGTTATGATAACTGTTATCAGGTCAGTAATATGAAGCCAATTGTTGATGAAGTTAATAAGCTTGTGCGTAATATTTTTAAAAGGCAGCATCCTGTTTTAGCAGAAATTATTATTAATTGGGGTAAAATTGTTGGTGTGAAGTTCAGTCAAAATAGTATGCCTTTAAAAATTATATCTAGCAAAGAAAGAGGCAAGAAAATCAATATTCTTTATATAACCTCTGAAAATTCTAGCGCATCTATGCAGATTGCATATCAACAGGAACTTATAATAGAGCGTATTGCAATATATTTGGGGTATAAAGCTATACATAAAATAAGATTTTTGGTAAGCGGGTAAGAACATTATAAAATAAAAAAGGCATTCCTAACTAAATAGAGAGAGGAACCGTCATCCTCCAAACGATTTCAGGGTGACTATGGCGGTGGCGATAGTATCTATATTTAGTTAGGGATACCAAAAAAAGGAGTGGATAAGAAGTGCAAGATTCGGAATTTAATGTTAAGGTTAAAGCGATATTAGATAGCCTTGTTGAAGATATTGAAGATCAAGATCAGGAGTGTAAAATAGATATTGATTTAAATGACGGAATTCTTACTCTTATTACAGATAGTGGTACTTTCGTTATCAATAAGCAATCTGCCGCTAAAGAGATATGGCTATCATCTCCTATAAGCGGGCCGTATCATTTCGCTTATTTAGATAATTTGTGGAAATCTAGAAATGGGTCTGAATTATTCACAGTACTTACAAATGAATTAAACATCAAATTTTCTAAGGTAATATGAGCGCGAATAACGTAAAGTATATTATTGGGTACGTTGCAAAGCACATAAAAAGTCTATGCGTGGTTTTTATTGCGTTGTTTAGTGTGTCGGCATCTTTGCTTTCAATTGGCATTGTTTTTAGAAAGTTAGTAGATAATGGAGTGAGTCCTGATCGGGTCGCTGAAATTCATAATTCCATATTCTTAATTAGTATTTTAATTGGAATATTTGCCATTGGGAGTTTTTTTCGTTCGTATTTTATCAATGTTATAGCTTTAAAGGTAATTTCCAAACTTAAATCTGATACATACAAAGCGCTGCTTAAGATTAATATAGCTAGATATGAAGATTTAAAGATTGGTGATATTATTTCTAGATTAGGTTCTGATATTGAGGCAATCGGTGATTTAATTATCAATTTCCTCTCTTTCTTTGTTAGGAACTTAATCATGCTCCTAGGGGCGGTAATATTAATGTTTATTCAGAGCCCTAAGTTATCGCTTCTAGTGATTGTTAGCGTTCCGGTTTTGTTATTTCCTTTGTTAAAATTGAGTAAGCACGTTAGGAAGCTATCAAGGTCGGTTATGGCTGAGCAGGGAGCTTTAGCTGCTAATATAGATGAGAGCTTTTCAGGAATTCGAACGCTTTATGCTTATAACCAACAAGAACATTCAGCAAATAAATTTGATAATAAAATTACTTCATATATAAAACATGCAAGTGTCCGCCTAAGGTTAAGGTCAATGTTTTTTGCGCTAGCAATTGTTGTTATTGCTGGCTCGATTACGGCAGTAATTTGGATTGGTAGTGTCGATATTATAAATGGTAAAATGAGTTCTGGTCAGATGATATCATTTATATATTATGCAATTATCGTTGGAATGAGTGCAGGAGGGATTGCAGAATTATTTAGCGAAATTCAAGGGCCGCTTGCAGCTCTTGATCGCGTGGTTGAACTTAAAAATATGGCTAAAATATCATCTGGCCAGCAAAGTGAAAAAAGATTAGGTAAAGACTATTCTATCGCATTTAGAAATGTTAGTTTCTCATACCCAGCAAGGCTGGATATTTTAGCATTGAATAATATTTCATTAGAGATCAAACAAGGAAATTTTACCGGTATTGTTGGTAAATCTGGTTCAGGGAAGAGCACATTAATGCAATTGCTTTTGAAGTTCTATAAGAATTATAGCGGCAGTATTTCTATTGGTGGTTCTGATATAGATACGCTCAATGATAATGAGATTCGTGCAAAAATTGCTTACGTAGAACAGCATCCAACAATATTTTCTGGAACTATTAAATCAAATATTGCTTTTTCAAACCCAAAAGCAAGCGACGAAGAAATTAATACAATTGCTAAATTATGCGGGATTACTGACTTTGCAAATAGTCTGGAATTGGGCTTAGATACTGAAATAGGAGAAAGAGGAGTGCGTATTTCTGGTGGCCAGAAGCAAAGGATAGCTATTGCAAGAGCGCTACTCTATAAACCAGAAATTTTAATGCTAGATGAGGCAACAAGCGCTCTAGATAATGATAGTGAAAAGAAGATTCTAAAGAATATTAGATCATTAATGAAAGGAAAAACCGTAATATCTATTGCGCATAGAATTTCTTCGATTGAAAATGCCGATGAAATATTCGTCATTAATCAAGGAACCCTTGCTAGCTATGGTAACCATAATCACCTTCTTAGAAGCTCCAAAATTTATAGCTTGCTATACAAAGAACAAGTGGAAGACTAGACTTATAACAAATTTTTAGCTTAAATATTACTACGCTTTCTTACCATTTTTTTATAGTACATATGAAGTGGTAGGCGCTGCCGGCAAAGTTATAAAGCCTAAGTTTTTGAACTTTTTATATCTTTACCAGTAGTGCCTAATTCAACCGTTTAGCTTAACATTATGTTGTTTGTTTTTCTGTCTATCTATATTTATACTTCTTCGTCAAACTGAAATATTTCTCCAGCGATATCAATATAATCTTCGTCATCATCAATAGATACTGCTTCAGCTACGACCTTACCAACAGTAGAGCGAAGTAGTTCGTATGCTTCAGATTCTTTGTTTAGTTCGCTTAATAATTTAACAATATAATTATTATTATTTAATACTAAAAAATTTGTTTCTTCATCAGTCGCGAAACCCATATCAAAGTAATCAATTAAAAGTTCCAAACTTCTGTTAGCAAATTCAGAATTTTCTGAATAAACGCCTTCTATAAGGTCCATTAATTTATTTGAGAAAGGATTATATTCTTTTGTTTTAGACATGGTAAAAATATTTTAATTAAGATTGAATTGGTAGTATTAAATTAATTTAATTAAATTGTCAACGATAAGTTTGTATCCTTATAAATAAAACTTATTAATTTTGTTAAAAATTGAGTAAGCCTAAATCTGTGCAACTACTAGTAATTACTAGATGGTGATAATTAACCATAAAACTTAAATAATTAAGTCATATAAATATAGCCCATATATGGATTTTGTTTGAATGGCTTATTTATTTGTGTAAGAATCTATGAATGTTTAATTTTAGGAGAAGTTTATATGATTAAGAATATTGTTTTTATTATTAGTTTAGCATTTTTTGCTTTTATTAATGTTACAATAGCAGGAACGCAAACAAGCGCTGCAATTACTCAAAGTAATGTAGCAGCTAGTCAAGTAAGTGCTATTGATGTGCCAGATTCTGGAGAAATAGATGAAAGCGACGAAATGTTTAATGAAGAGGAGGAGTCGGAAGAAATTTTAGAAGTTATTAATGCATGGGCACGCCCATCACTATCATCAAATAATAATTCTGCTGTTTATATGACCATTAATAACCCAACAAACAAGCAAATTACAATCTTGGGAGCCTCAGCTGCTGCTGTTGCAAACAATGTAGAATTGCACAAAAGTTTTGTTGATGAAAAAGGCATAAGCAGAATGACTACAATTGATAAAATAGTTGTACCTGCTAAAAGCTCTATTTCTTTGGCACCAGGAGACATTCATATCATGCTTTTTGAACTAAAAAGAAAATTGAATGTTGGAGATAGCTTTAAAGTTGTTCTAGCTATAGAAAACATGGATGCAATTACTGTAGACGTTGAAGTGAAATAGTATTTTCAATCTTCTATAGTGAATTAAAAAATAGCGAGGTCTTTATTTGACCTCGCTATTTTTATTTTGCAAGCTTGTTTTATAAACCTAAGTTTAGATAATGAGTGTATTTAAATACATCTTTTGCCTCATTTTCTTTAACTAATTGAAGCTTATCATTAGGGTGTGCAAAATTATATCTTGAATCTAATTCAGCAGCTACATCGGTCAATACACCTTTATAATGGTTTGGTAAATCTATCTGCCCTGTAACAGTAGGCGGAGTCGAGAAAGTAACTGATCTATCATTATTAAAAGTTGTGGTTACTTCAAGATCTTCTAGATTGTCTATCCATTCCTGTATTTCCGCCTTTTGCTGAAGGGGCAGTAAGTTAACTTTCTGTTTAACAGCGTGCAAGAATTCATCAGTAAGACTAGCTGGCGAAGCATCGCTTAGATTAACCATGCTGTGATGTTGCATGCTATCTACAATTCTTACGCAATATCCATGCGCGCATGATATATTATCATCCAACGGTCTAGCAGGGTTATGACCAGGTAATCCATCGGCCGGATATAAACCATTTATACCTCCAATATCTATCACGCCATGAGTATGATCCATGTTATATGCTCTTTGTGAAGAGCTAAGCTGTTCAACTAATCCTTGTATATTTTCTTGTTGACTAACCCAAATATTGGATGGGGTTAATGGCTTTCCTTCTATTTTAAGATTTTTTTGGATCTCTCTGACATCAAGATTCGCCATAATGGCATATGCAAGCATTTCCTTATCATTATACCTACCAAGCACTTCTTCCGTAAATACTTGGCCTATAGCTGTTTCTGCTCGGTATAGAGCTCTGTAAGCTGCCATGTTTTTGTTGACTGCTGTAAGAGAGTATTTTACTTCTTTATCAATAATTGCTTTTGCATCATTCTTGCGTCTTTCCCTATCTATTTTTTCTTGGTTGCTTTCTCCAAGTTCAGGAGGCCTTAGGTTATCGAGATAGTCCTTTGCCGCTCGTTTGTAAGTTGCAGTTACAGCAGTATTTCTATGGGCAAGCGAAGTTCCAGCTACATCATGATCTATTGTTGGGATATTATCTTTAATAATTCTGATTACCATTTTTTGCGCTAGCTCTATAGCCTTAGTTCCGTCAAGGATTCCGTATGTGTTTCTAAGTTTTTCTAAAGAAAAAGCAATAGTAACGTCTTTAGGTCCTGTATGACCGGCCCCAATTCCTTGTTGTCCTCCAAGTCCATTAACATTAAAACCTATATTGCCGTCAAATTTCATTATCTTTTCAGCTAAATTTTCGTGATCAGGTTTATCGATATTATTTATGGTGCCATCATTCTGAATTAGTATTTTAATGGCATCTATATTACTTCCAGGATTGTTTTGAATAATATTAGCTACTTTATCATACTGTGCTTGCCTTATAACATAACTATTATTAGCATCAGCAGTTTGCAATTCTCTAGCGCAACTTGCTATAAGGTCATAAAGTTCTTGTTGTTCTGGAGATAGCGAATTTCTATCTACGCCAGATTTAAGTTCACCGTGAGGTTGCATTGCTAATTCTGCTTCAGGAGCATTTACCACTGTTGTTGCGTTTACCACTGCATTTATCATGTTCGTAGCGACTTGATTTAAGATTTGCACTTCTTCTGGCTGCAAACTTTGTTGCATTTCAGATATTTGCCTATTAACAGTTTGGGTCAATACTTCTTGTAGGTCACTAGCAGTTTGATGTTCTATTCTTGCAGCTTCAATTTGTGTTTCCACAACTGCTGTTGTTTCTGGCTCTAAAAGTTGAATGGTAGAAATTTTTTTGCTAGCTTCAGGACCTGCTATAGGAGCCGAGGCATTTTCGACAACGATCTTTGTATTCTTTTCATCTGTTGCTGAAATAGATATGCCATTTTTGCCATTGACAATTATCGATACTTTATCTTGTCCTGAGGTCGATAATTCAACGTTCTCTTTACCATTTAGTACCTGTGGCATTTTTGTAAGCTTTGCATAATCATGCCGTGAGATAGCAGTTCCCCCTTTGTTTGTATCAATAGAAGTTACAACAATGATTGCATTTTCAGGATTTATAGAAGCCATTTGTTCTAATGACATAGGGTTTTCTTTTGTTCCATCGCCTGAATATCCTGATCTTGCGCTACCTACATAATAAATCTTTTTGATTTCTTTACCATTCATATAGAAATTATGTATTGATGGTGCTTCTGTAGCACTTTCAGTTACGATATCTACATCTCGAATAATTGTTTCCATCATTCTGTGACTTAGTCCTGACGGTTTCTTTTTATAAGAATTTTTCTTATCATTAAAGGCTACTTTTACCCCAAGTCCAACAAAATTTTGACGTTTTCTTACTTTGTCAAATTGCGTCTCAGCGCTTACGTGGAATTTATAACTATTATCGCCTGCCCAGATTTTTCCAAGTTCTTGCTCGACCCGGAACCTTGTTCCAGCAATTGGTTTAACATTTTTTGCCTTAAAACTATATCTTGCTATATATACTTTTGTTCCAAGTTTTTCATTGAGCGAATCTGAGAAAGCAAATAATGGTGTGCCAACTTCTATATCATAACCTCTTAAAGCAGATTCATATTTAT
>JANQTT010000026.1:23678-24079 GCA_030731565.1 Rickettsiaceae bacterium
ATTTATGACCACCTGAGATTGCAAATATTGAAGTGCCTTTTATTTCAACAGACTTATTATTGTTATGAACTAGCTTTTTTCTTTTATTTTGCGGTACATAGATATTTGCTCTGGCATCAATATATTTGCTAAGGACTTCAACTCCTGCTGTTAAACCATTGATAGAAAAGTTAGAACCAGTGCGTCTATGATCAAAATAAGCATATGTTCCTAATATTGCTGTATCGTCATAATTGTACCTAATATACTAAACCTAGGTTGATCTCTTTACTTTTTTGATTATCTAATTTAACTTTTAAGTCCAGTATTGGTAAATGGTTATCCTTTGCCCGAAAAGGCTGCATATAATTAAATTCCCCAATCTGTCTTCCCTTCCTGAAGTTTGTCGTTAATTCAGCAGC
>JANQTT010000027.1 GCA_030731565.1 Rickettsiaceae bacterium
GCCTTAATTGACATAGAATGCTCTCCCTTGACAGAAGCAATGAATCAGCAAGATAATGAACGCCTTTGCATTGGCATGAGTGATTATGAAGAAATGCAATCTGATCTTTGCACCATAATGTAATCAATCTTTTTTGTTTTTTAGCTAAAAAATTCTATTAGAGCGAACCCACGGATAAGAAATTTAAAAGACGCACAGTAGTAATACTTTTAACTGTTATTGACATCAATAACAGTTAAAAGTAAGAATATTTATTAAATTATTAGAACTAAACGTAATAATAAAGTAGCGAGGAAAAGAGCGTAAATAATATTTAATTTGACACTTGATATTAAAATGGCAATATATTGCATCTTATTCAGATATGACGAATTAAGTTTAGTTATTTAACTTAAAATCAAAACTTTGCAATTCCTTTTTGCCTAAAACAGATAGTATAACTTTAATTGCTGCTAATATAACAAATGCATATAAGCACTTAAACGATACTTCTTTTAAGAAAATTGAAAAAACTCTAGAAGCTGATACATAGTTTGCAAAATATACTGCCATGAATATCCCATCAATTACAGCCGCAGATACAAGGCCAAGAAAAGTGCTCTTGGTTGTGCCAATTCTACTTTCTAGTGATGATATAGTTTTCATAAGCATTATAGACCCCAGTAATACTGCGAATAGTGAACTTGGAACTAGGTATTCAAAAACTTGTCCACCAATTGAATAATCATAATCACTCAAAAATAGTATATTAATACCAACATATGCTGATACTGTCTGCAATGCTCTTTTGAAACCAAAAGTTTTAAAGATAATATTCACTGTAAGCATCAGTAATGTGTATACAAAAGCGCATGCTGCTATTTTAGTGCAATAATTCAATAGAAACATCAACAAGCCCATTACTAATACTAATGGCGCATATATTTTATAATTATTCATTACTACCTCTATAATTATATTTTAAAAATCACTCTAAGATAGAAAACGATCACATCTATAAAGATTAAATATAAAATACTATATGTAAAAAAATTAGCCAAGTAATTTTTGCATTGTTTTTCCAATATCAGATGGAGACTCAGATATCACTACTCCAGCGCTCTTTAAAGCTTCCAATTTGTCTTCAGCTGACCCTGTGCCTCCAGAAATAATAGCGCCAGCGTGTCCCATTCTTTTTCCTGGAGGGGCAGTAACACCCGCAATAAACCCGACGATTGGTTTTTTCGTTTTTGACTTTTTAATGAAATCAGCAGCTTCCTCTTCAGCTGTACCACCAATTTCGCCAATCATAATTATAGCTTCGGTATTATCATCTTTAATAAACAAATCTAAGCAATCAATAAAATTCGTACCATTAATTGGATCGCCGCCAATACCAACACACGTAGATTGCCCTAAACCGACTGCGGTTGTTTGAGCTACAGCTTCATATGTCAGTGTACCTGAACGCGAAACAATGCCGACTTTGCCCTTTCTATGGATATGTCCAGGCATAATTCCGATTTTACACTCTTCCGGAGTGATAACACCTGGGCAATTCGGGCCTATTAATCTAGTTTTTGAGCCTACAAGAGCTCTTTTTACTCTTAGCATATCAATCACAGGAATCCCCTCGGTGATACAAATTACTAGATCTAGCTCTGCATCAATCGCTTCTAAAATCGAATCCGCCGCGAATGGAGGTGGCACGTAAATAACAGAAGCATTCGCTTTTGTTTTATCTACAGCCTCCTGTACGGTATTATATACTGGCAAATTCATGTGCATCTGGCCGCCTTTACCTGGTGTCACACCGCCTACCATCTTTGTTCCATATTCAATAGCTTGCAGCGAATGGAAAGTGCCCTGAGAGCCAGTAAACCCCTGGCAAATTACTTTTGTATCTTTATTTATCAATATTGACATATTTACTAAACTCTCCCAGTTATATTGCTTTAACAATCTTTTCTGCAGCATCGCCAAGATCACTAGCTGCAATTATTTCTAAACCTGAATTTGCGAGTATATTTTTACCGAGCTCGAAATTGGTACCAGCAAGCCTTACAACTAAAGGAACAGTAACCCCCACTTCTTTAGCTGCCGCAACTATCCCTTCTGCAATAACGTCGCAACGCATGATTCCGCCAAAAATATTAACTAGCACTCCTTTAACTGCCTTATCAGAGAGAATAATTTTAAACGCTTCAGTTACCCTCTTTGTATCGGCTCCGCCGCCTACATCAAGGAAATTTGCAGGTTCGGCTCCATATAATTTAATAATGTCCATAGTAGCCATGGCAAGTCCTGCACCATTTACCATACAACCGATATTACCTTCCATACGAACATAGCTCAAGCCATGTTTGCTTGCCCTTGTCTCTAGAGGATCTTCTTCGTCTTCATCGCGGAGGGCTTCAATTTCAGGATGTTTAAATAAGCTATTTTCGTCAAAATTCATCTTTGCATCAAGAGCTAATAAATTTCCTTTAGTTGTAACAACAAGTGGATTGATCTCAATTTGCGAAGCATCAGTAGAAATAAAAGCATCATAAACAGAGTTTACAATTTTTATCATTTGTTTAGCCTGATCTCCAGAGAATCCTAAGCCAAAAGCGAGCGCTCTACCATGAAATGGTTGCAGGCCGGTTGCAGGATCTACTGAAACTTTAATTATCTTTTCAGGAGTTTTTTCGGCAACGTCTTCAATGTCAACACCACCTTCTGTCGAAGCCATAAACGTAATCATGCTAGTTGCTCTATCCAAAACCGCGCTAAAATAATATTCTTTTTCTATATCGCAGCCTGACTCTATATAAACTCGCTTCACAACCTGGCCGCTTGGCCCTGTTTGGTGTGTAACAAGAGTTTTACCAAACATTTCATGAGCATGTTTTCTTGCGTCTTCTTTATCACGAACAACTTTAACGCCACCCGCTTTTCCTCTACCACCTGCATGGATTTGGGCTTTAACGACATACAAATCTGCGTTAAAACTTTTCATTAGCTGATCTATTTCTTCAGCTTTTAGCGCAATAATTCCACTTGAAGTTGGAACGCCATATTTATTTAAGACCTGCTTGGCCTGATACTCATGAATATTCATTATTGGTACTAATTTTGGTTACTTTTTATACTATTGGTTTGATTTCATAATATAGTAATGAGGATACAAAAGTAAAGGAAAAGCCGTAACAAAATATATTACCAACTATTTTTTTATAAATAAACTGGCCTTTACGACTCTAACTTAATTTATTATATTTACCATTTCTTGAGATCAAATAGTACAAGGCGCGAGGAGCGAAGCCTATAATAATAAATAAGCGGGGAGATAGCGTAGTAATATTTGATCTCAAGGAATGGTATTAGTCTTTGATTAAAATAGTAGCGTTAACTGTTGTAGAAATTCTACTTTGTCCTGGAGACGCAACTGGAACTGATTCAGCGCCTGTATTTTTTACCATCATATCCGAGGATTTCATAAGTATAGGGGATGGGTAATAACCATTTGAATCAACATTGATATTTAACACTTTGATATCGTCTTTTCCTAAAACTTTGGCGACTCGTTTGGCTTTATTCAAAACTTTTTCAACTGATTTTTCCATAAGGGAATCATGAGTTTCCTCGCTAAGTTCTGGTGATACAACATAACTTAAACCATTTACCGCTAAACCCATAGATTGTAAAATACCAGTTGTTTTCAGTATTTCCATAGAATTATTTCCCTTTAGCTGAATCGACTGGCCACCTTTCCATATCGTTTGTCTTTTTTCTCCCTTGTGCGTGCGCGGACTATATTGGTAAACAGAGTAATTTTCTGTAGATACACTAATTTTGCTCTGTTTTTTTACTTCTGCAAGAGCGCTCTCCATTTTTTTATTTATTTCTTGTTGTACATCTTGAGAGGTTTTACCTTCTATTTCAAAGCGTAAATTCACGATTAGAAGGTCTTCCTCAACTTCCGTACTTTCTGAAACAGAAAGGTTTAGATAAGTACCTTTTTTTTCATCATCATCTGCAAATGCATTTGCACATGAAAACGTCATAGCAAATATTATAAGTGTAAGGAATTTTTTTGCCATATTTGCCTCTAGTATTATATATTTTAAGTTATTAATTCTTTTGCAGCATCGATGCCTGCCTTGGTTATCGTCTTACCGGAAATCATCCTTGCTAGCTCTAGCGATTTTCCTTCTTCTTGTAAAACTCTTACATTAACTTGAGTATGATCATCACCTTGTATTTTTTCAACTAAAATATGACTATCTGCTTTGCCAGCAACTTGAGGCTGGTGAGTAATAACAATGATTTGTACAGCCTTACTCACTAAGTTTAACCTTTGACCAATAGAATCCGCAACAGAACCACTAATTCCGACATCAATTTCATCAAAAATAATGGTATTCTTTGGTGCGCTATCAAACAGAGCAACTCTAAATGCCAGCATAAAACGTGATAGCTCGCCGCCGGATGCTATTTTATCTATTGGCGACAAGGACATACCTGGGTTTGTAGAGGCCGTAAACCTAATTCTATCCATACCATTTGCTGAAAGCTGTTGCTCTTTAGTTTCAAACTCAACCTTAAAAACAGCCTTTTTCATTTCCAGGAAAGCAAGCTCAGACATTGTCTTTTTTTCGATATTTAAAGCCGCCTTGTTTCTTTTTTCAGATAGTAATTTAGCATGTGTAAGATAGTCACTTTTGCATTTTTTAGCTTTTGCTTCAAGTTCTGAGCTGTCACTAATTGTCAATTCATGACTATGCAATTTTTCTTTAGATTTATTTAAAAATTCTGGCAAGTCATCAACTGGGACGTTATGTTTTCTGGCTAGCCCCCTAATTTCGTATAAACGATCATCGATTTCTTCAAGTGAATATTCACTTGAATCATAGTTTCTTATAACACTATTTAGTAAGCGCTTTGCATCTTCAATTTTATCATAAGCAAGGTCTAGATCGTTATTAACTTGCTCTAATACTTCATTATTTTCAATTTCAGAAAGAGCTTTTTGTGATCTGGCAATTATTTGCGAAAACGAGCTTTCTTCAATTTCAGAAATAATGTTATCTAAAAGTTTTATTTCCTTATCTTTATTCTGTAATTTTTTCTTTATATCAGCCAATTCATGCTCTTCACCAATTTTCACTTGGGCCTTTTCTAGCTCATCACAAATATATTCAAGGTATTCTTTTTCCTCTTCTATATTAGATTGATTTTTATCAAACTCTGCTATTTTTTTCTCTAAATTCTGCCATTCTCTATATATTTCGGAAACTTGGTCTTTAAGCTCGTTGAGCTTTCCGTATTCGTCTAGAATCTTCATATGCGCGCTTGTATCAAGCAGCAACGTGTGGTTATGTTGCCCGTGCATCTCTACTAGAAGATCAAACAGCTGCGGCAAAAGCTTGGCAGATATAATTTGGTCATTGATATAAAACTTTTTCCTGAACTGATTATTTTGTGTACGCTTAACAATAATTTGCTCATCAGTATCTATATCATACGATTTTAAAAACTGATTAATTTGTTCATTCACGGTAAACACGCATGAAACCGAACAAGTTTCAGCCCCAGGACGTATAGGATTACCAGGCGATTTTTCGCCAAGGCAAAATAAAATTGAAGTTAGTAGTATAGATTTACCAGCACCAGTATCACCTGTTATTACAGTAAAGCCTTCGGAAAAATCTAATTCTAGTTTTTCAATAAGAATAAAATCTTTTATATGAAGGCTCTGTAACATCGCATTACTTTAATATATTTTTACTTAAAATAGTCCATTCATTTTGTGGATAATTATGCTCTAGAACATTCGCATATTTTCTGGCCTCTTCAGAAAGTTCTAGCATAAGGTTAGTTTCGACCAATCTGTACAACGCTTCTGGAGCATGAGTTGTTGTATCATATTCTTTAATAACTGTTTGGAATCTCTTAATTGCCGCAATTGGATTTTTCTTCTTCAAATAGTAACGACCAACTAACATCTCTTTACCGGCTAAATGATCGTTTACTAAATCAATTTTCAATGACGCATCAATCGCATATTTAGAGCCAGGATAACGGCGAATCACCTCTTCTAAACCTTCTTTTGCATACCTTGTTCTTGATTGGTCAAGCTTTACACTTGATATTTGAACATAATTAGCTAAGGCCTTTAAATAGTAAGCGTACGCAACATCTTTATGCCGTGGATGTAATTTAAGAAAAATATCTATAACATCACCAACTTCATCATATTCACCATCTAGATATAATGAATAAGCTTGCATTAATTCTGCATCAGCAGTTATGCTATTTCCAGGATGTTGAAAAAATATTTTTTCAAACGTATTTGCAGCCTTACTATAATTTTTAGCCTCAAGTTCCTTTATTCCTAAATTATATAATTCTTGTGCAGGCACTATTTCATCGGAGTCTTTAGACTTTGACTGGCACGCAACAAGAGAAACTAGCGCGATAGTAATAAAAAATGATCTGGTAATTTTCATATATTTATCTATTTAAGTATTTATATGTTTGGTCATATTTATACATGAAAAATTTTCCTAAGTACAGAGTGATTCCATAGCTCTTTTAGAATAATACCATTTACTAGATAAATTTAATCATTAAAAAGAACTAAAAGGCCATATATTGCCGTTTAATTTGGATATGGAACAGGAGCGATAAGTTAGGAATTGTGTAAACATATAAACTATAGGGTTATCTTCTTAAACGCTCCGCAGGTCATCCTGAAC
>JANQTT010000028.1 GCA_030731565.1 Rickettsiaceae bacterium
GTGGGCCAGAATAACTGGCCAAGGGGTGGGTCATTATAACTGGCCAATGACAGTTTTAGTTGAACCGTCTACATATTCTTCTTTTATTGCTTCATTTTTAATAGTTACATTAGTGGTATCTTTACTTTCCATGCTTTCTGAAGATTTAAATTTCTTTTTAAAAAAGAATATTGTACCAATTGATGTAGCTGCTGAGATTCCTGAGATAAGCACCGATGCGCCTGCAATTATTCCTATTATTATTAATTCTACTCCCATATTATTTCCCCTTTTTTAGCTTTTTTCAATTTAAGGCGTTCATTACTTATATGCCTTAACTATGATTGTAAAGGCTAAAAAATTAACAAAAGGTTAACTAAAAAGAAAAAGGATAATAAAATTTTAAGTAGAAACTTAAATTACTATTTAAGCGCTACCTTTACCGGCAGTGCCTAAGCATAAATTAAATATAAAAATTAGTAATTGGGAATCTGCGATCTTTATCAAAATGCATACTAGAAATTTTAACTCCTGGCGCTGATTGAAACCTTTTAAATTCCGAATTTTTAAGTAATTTGTATACTTTATCTACAATTACTTTATCAAATTCAGAGTATAATAATTCTGGATTAGAGAGGTTTTCTATAAATTGATATAATATTTTATCAAGAATATAATAATCTGGCAAAGAATCTGAATCTTTTTGATTTGGGGCAAGTTCAGCTGAAGGTGGTTTATTAATAATATTTGCAGGAATAATTTCAGATTGCAAATTTATATATTTTGCAAGTGCAAATATTTCGGTTTTATATAAATCCTTTATTGGATTAAATGCTCCATTCATATCTCCATAAATCGTAGCATAGCCTGTTGCATATTCTGATTTATTACCAGTTGTAATAAGCAGCGCCCCTAAGTCATTGGCAAGCCCCATTAAAACAGTTCCTCTAGTCCTGGACTGAAGATTTTGATATGTAATTGAACTTTTATCTACTTTCTCAATAGTACAGAGAGTTTTTTCAAATTCATCTACAGTATTTTGTATAGGGAGAGATTTTAGGGATATATTTAGGTTTTTTGCTAGTAACTCCGCATCATCTTGGCTTTCTTGCGAGGTAAATTTTGATGGAAGCATATAGCATAAAACGTTTTTATTACCCAATGCTTTTGTAGCAATATAGCACACTACAGCCGAATCTACGCCTCCTGATAGACCTATAATAACTTTTTTGAAGCCACTATCTTGTACATATTCTTTAAGACCCAATATTGTCGCCTTTAATATTTCTTCGTATATATTTTCTATTTTTGGGTATGAATTATTTGTAATAAGCTTTTTATTTTTATACTCAATAGTAATAGCATCTGTAGCAAAATCTTTTCCTACAATTTTTAGTTCTCCATCATAAACGAAGGATCTTCCGTCAAATATTATACCGTCATGGGCTAACGATTGATTACAATAAATGATAGGTAGCAAAGTCTCTTTATATCTTGTACTTACTATTTTTACTCTATTATCCAGCTTATTTTTTTCATATGGTGATGCATTTGGTACTATTAATAATTCAGCTCCTTGTCTTTTAAGGTCAATACAAACCGATGGCTGCCAAATATCTTCGCATATAGGCACACCTATTTTAACGCTGTTTACAGTTATGATATTTGGTTTTCCGGATGTAAAATATCTTCTTTCATCAAAGACACCGTGGTTTGGTAATTCTGTTTTATAAGTAATGCCGATTATTTTTCCATTTTGCCCAGCAATCACTACGTTATACAAACAATCATTTTCAAACAATATTGTAGGCAAGAGAAGACAGGTTTGCAAAGTTCCTTCTATCAGCTTTTTTGCATAATTTTCAGCTTGATTTATAAAATCCCTTTTAAAAAATAAATCTTCAGCCAAATAGCCTGTAATACATAATTCTGGGAAAACGCATATATCTGAGCCGTCTTGCTGAGATTTAACATAAGCCTCACGAATTATTCTAGAATTTTCTTTAATTGCTCCGACTTTTGGCGCAGTTTGGCAAACAGAAATTTTCATTATTTTTATTTTTTATAGTAAACTCCAGTTAAATTAGGAATTCTTCTAATTTAACTGGAGTTTACTATATTAACAGATAACCAAAATAGCACCGCCGACGAAGTTAGAATGAAAAAGACCTTAAAGCTCATCAAATTGACCTATAAAATAAGCTAATTTGTGCAGTCAAAAAAAATCTAAAAATACAACTATTTTAACTTTCCGGAAGCGCTATAAAGAATAGCAAAATTATTTTACCAAATCTAAATCATTATCAGCTTTACTTTCTTCTTGCAGAAGGCCGCCATGATTTTCTTCGTAATCTTTTAGCATATATCCACGGCCCCAAACGGTTTCGATATAGTTAGTACCACCAGAAGCCTTAGCTAATTTTTTACGAAGCTTACATACGAATACGTCAATAATTTTAATTTCCGGCTCATCCATACTACTGTATAAATGATTCAAGAACATTTCTTTAGTAAGAACAGTTCCTTTGCGCATAGCAAGTAGTTCAAGAATAGCATATTCTTTGTTTGTTAGATGAACCTGCGTGCCATCAACTTCAACAATTCTTGTATCGAGATTGATTGCAACTTTATCGAATCTTACAACTGATTCAGAATGGCCTTTTGAACGACGAACAATTGCCTGAATTCTGGCCACCAATTCACCTTTATTAAATGGCTTGGTTAGATAGTCATCAGCACCAAAACCTAGTCCTTTTATTTTCTGGTCTACAGAAGAAAGCCCAGATAAAATTAATATTGGCGTTTTGACTTTTGCCGAACGTAAACGCAGCAGAACTTCATAACCGTCGATATCTGGAAGCATTAAATCCAGTAAAATTATGTCGTAATCATATATTTTGCCTATTTCAATTCCATCTGCACCAACTTCTGCCGTATCGCAAATTATACCTTCGGCTGCTAATGCTAATTCGATTGATCTTGCTGTAGAAGAATCGTCTTCAATTAATAATACTCTCATTTTTATCTATCTCCTTAATAGATTTTTACTTTTATGATAATCTCACTATATTTATTAAAAATCAAGTGGTTTTTACAATTTTATTAATATTTTAGATAATAAGAAATTATACCAAATCTTATAGGCTAATTTTACTACCAATAATAGCGATAGTACCCTTACTTTTATCTTGAATATTATTTTTTATATCGAACCCTTTGGTTTTATAGTATGTCATTTGTGCGTAAGCTTTAATTCCTTTTGTAATAAGGCAATCAAATCCTAAACTAGATGCATCCAGTTTATTTTTTTTATTATTACTATGAAAGTGGTTTAAACTTATTGCATATTTTTTATCTAAAAAATCATACTTTACCCCAGCAGAATAAATATCGGTACTTTTTCCTCTAGTATCTACTGTTGAATTCGTTAGGCTTTTATTATAGTTCATATACGAACCAGAAACACTAACTTGGTTATAAGTAAATTCTCCACCTATATTATAAGTATTTAAATCTTTAAACTTTAAATCTGATTTTATATTGTCTGATTTATTAAATGCTACAGGTTTACCTCTTTCTCCAGCTAATGATAATTTGGCAGACAATTCCTCATTATACTTACCTTCGTAAACTACACCATACGAAATTCCATCTTTTATAGCAAATTTAAAATCAGATGCTCCAACAGGCGTATGTAAATTATTATCTCTTATACCCCCATGACCTGCATTTGATGTATCAGGTATGTAAGAGATACCAACCTGAAATTTATGGACTTCACTGCCGAATTTAGGAGTAAAATATGTAACCTTGCGTGAATACTCTGTTAAACTACTAGTCCTGCATTTTGAATCTAAAAAGCTACAAAAGTTAGTAACGTATGATACTAAAGAATCTTTTCCACTTTTCGGCGAAGGAATAATAAACGCATCCCAACCATTGCCGGTTGCACAGGATGAGCTATAACCAGTAATCCTCATTTTTTTGCCAGCGCTAGTGTCTGAGCCTAATTCAAATTTTCCAAAATCAGATTCAATATATATACTAATAGGAGCTCCCCTATTATTTTTTGTTGTTTGTTCTATACCAATTTTTGTGCCATATTTTATACCATTATCAGCCACTAATTGATAATTTACTACAAAGTTGCCTGAAGAAGAAAAACCATATTTTTTCTGACGATTCGACACTGCTTTTTGCGAAGGCGCTCCATTGTTAACGTAGTGGACAGCTTGTACTTCAGCAACAGCACCAATTTTCACAATGTTTTCAGCAGCAAACGCTGTAGGCAATACAAAGCAAAAAGCGCTTGCACTTGCTAACAGTATATTCCTAATTCCCTTGTGTCCTGTCATGTTTAGAGGCCTCTCTCATTTTTTTACTGTATAAAACGCCAAAATCTACTGGATCAATCATTAATGGCTGAAAGCCTCCATCTTGAGTCACATCTGCAATTATCTTTCTTGCATACGGAAAGATAATAGACGGGCAATGCACGGCTAGCAACATTTGCATCTGTTCTTCCGGTATATTTATTAAATTGAACACACCGGCATATTTTAAGTCAACTATAAATAATGTAGCTTTTTCACTTACCGCTTTGGCGTTAATTGAAATTTCCACTTCAAAATAGTCTTCTTCTGGCAGCTTTTGAATCTTTAAATCAAGCGCCAAATCAATTTGAGGGATGCCGTTTAAGTTTGCTAAAGTTGCTGGCGCACCAGGATTTTCAAATGAAAAATCTTTTATATATTGAGCATTAACTGCGATATGTGGCGTTTTCTGATTTTCTGATGTTTCTTTTTCCATGATTTTTTCCTAAAATTAAAAATACTTTATGTTTTTGGCAGTGTAACGCCTGTTTGTTTCATATATTTACCAGCCCTATCAGCATAAGAAACTGCGCATTTCTCATTTCCTTCAAAAAATAAAAACTGACAGACTCCTTCTCCTGCATAAATTTTTGCTGGAAGCGGAGTTGTATTAGAAAACTCAAGAGTAACATGACCTTCCCAGCCCGGCTCAAGCGGCGTGACGTTCACTATAATTCCGCATCTTGCATATGTAGATTTTCCTACGCATATAACAAGCACATTATCAGGAATTTTAAAATACTCAATTGTCCTAGCTAATGCAAAGCTATTTGGTGGAATAATACAAACATCTGTATTCTTCTGTACCAAACTTTCACTATTAAAATTTTTTGGGTCAACTATTGTTGTGTTGATATTTGTAAAAATTTTAAATTCATTTGCTACCCTTGCATCGTAACCATATGAAGAAACTCCATACGAAATTATCCTCTCTGTCCCTGATTGCTTGATTTGCTTTTCAATAAATGGAGAAATCATATTATGATTCAAAGATTTATCTTTTATCCATTTATCCGACATAATTGACATAATGAACGATCTCCTTCTATTAAACTTAATTTAGCGGTATTGCTTATCGCACCGCAGTCTAGTTTAAAAATAAAAAATTTCAACCCAATATACTCAAAGGTTAATTTTACTGATAATTATGTTTATACAAAAAACAAAACTGCGATATAAATAACACGCTCTGCAAAAACTGTAGTATTTTTTATATCCTCCAGAATCCGCAGTTTGACTAGTATAGGTTGTGCATGCTATGATAAATGTAATTTTAATATTCTAAATTTAGTAAATTATTTACATACCTTTGGTTGAAATATTTTTGCAAATTAAAAATATAAGTATACATAATAAATTATAGACTAAGTTATAATGCAAAAATAGCCTTAATCTATAGTTAAATTATTCCTCTTAAAGAATTATTATTGTAAAGATTATGAAAAATTTTAAAAAAATATTACTAGTAACAGCAAGCACAATTGCTATAAGCGCATCAGCAATTGCTTCAAACGTTTCATCAACAAAAACGCCTGTTGTTTCTGATCTTAAAGTAAAACTAAATGGTTTTGCACATTTTCAGGCAGGTCATAGAACACAAAGTAAACTAAAAGGTGTAGAAAAGAACGTTTCCAGCAATAGAAGAACTTTTGCATTCTATAATGATGCAGCAATGGTTGCAGAAGTTTCAAACGAAGCAAATGAGATGACTTATGGCGCCAAGATTGTTTTAGTACCGACAGCAAAAAGAAAGAATGCACCTACTTATAATGGATCACATATATTCCTTAAAAGTGATTTCGGTAAAATCGAAGTTGGTTCACCAATACCTTCTTCAGCAAATATGATAATTGACGAAGGAACAATTTACGCTGGGTCAGGCAATTGGGATAATTATGCAAACCTTGCACTATCTGACTCTAGTGTGCCAAACTCAAAAGCGAAACCTAGTTTTGCAACTTACTCTGACTTTTTCTTAGATAGTAAACTCGCTACATCTCTTGACTCAAAAAAGTATAGCGCTGAACCATCAAGAAGCATATCTTTTTACACGCCAAAATTTAATTTTGGCGAATCTACAAAAGTACAGGTTGGCATGACATATATACCTGATTCAAGCAATACAGGAGCTGATAGTCCTAGTACCCACTCTAGTGGAAAAGATAAGCATACATTGGAAATCCCTGTTAATGGCACCATTCCTGCTATTGATAGATTTGAAATTGACAGAACGGTAAAAGATGCAGTTTCTGCGGGCTTTACTCTTGAACAAAATTTTACCGATGGGGTTGATTTTAAAATGGCTTTAATTTTTTTATTCTAACTTTTACCCTTTCACCCTA
>JANQTT010000029.1 GCA_030731565.1 Rickettsiaceae bacterium
GAGCAGTCTGGTAGCTCGTCAGGCTCATAACCTGAAGGTCGTTGGTTCAAATCCAGCCCCCGCAACCAAACTTTTACTGGTATATTCTGATGAGATGGGTAACAGATTATACTTAAAGACTAGGTAACAGTTTTATTCCAAAAAGATCAATAGATGGTTTTGCTCTACAAATATCCATATTAAAATATCCTAAGTTTAAAGTGAATAACTATAATTGACTAGGCTATATTCCTTGGCAATTTTTATTGTATGAGTTACGAATAAGAAATTTAGGTTATTTTACTGTAACTTGTTAAAAGATTTAAAATTAGTTCAATTTATGCTTGCGAGCGCATAAAAACTATTATATATTACGTTTGCTTTTGGTATATGGGGGTGTAGCTCAGCTGGTTAGAGTATCTGCCTGTCACGCAGAGGGCCGCGGGTTCGAGTCCCGTCACTCCCGCCATTTTACCAAAGCTTCAAAAAATCAATTCCCAAAAAAGCCTATTATTATGACGATTGTAAGAATCAAACAGCTAGAAAATGCAAACGGACTTCCTGTGCCTCATTATGCAACAGAACAAAGCGCTGGACTAGACTTACCTGCTGCAATCGAAGATGATGTGGTAATAAAGGCTGGTCAAACGGAAATTATTCCAACTGGGATTGCTATTGCACTACCGGCAGGTTACGAAGCACAAATTAGACCACGATCAGGTCTTGCTGCAAAACATAGTATAACCGTGCTAAACTCACCTGGTACTATCGATGCAGACTACAGAGGAGAAATTAAAGCGATCCTAATTAATCACAGCGCAGAAGATTTCATAATCACTCGCGGTATGCGTATTGCCCAAATGGTAATTGCAAAATATGAGCACGTACAGTTTGACGAAGTAGAATCATTAGAAGAAACCCAGCGCGGTACTGGCGGATTTGGATCCACAGGCAAATAAGAAATAAAATTCTGTAAACTTCACAATTTAATTCACTATAGTCATTTAATTTGGATATGGGACTAGGAGCGATGAGCAAAGCCTATAATAATAGGTGAGCGAGGAGTAACAACGTCCATTTTCAAAGTAAATGACTATATAGTCAGTTAGGGAAGTGTTCATCATAGATAGACAGCATAATTAATTTCTTTCGCTGTTTGCCGAAGCCATCCGCCAGTCATCCTGAATTTATTTGGCTTTGCCGCCCTTGCGGGTCAGGATCTTTTTTATCGCTATAATATAGCGCATTGTCTTCTGAGATTCTGAAACAAGTTCAGAATGACCATAGGGAGCTTTAGATCTTATATATCTATAATGAATACTCCCTTTAGAGTTGAACAAAAAACTCTCTTTTTACTTCAATAATTTCTCTACTAATATTGTATTTTTTTCTCCCTCATCGTAATAAAATCGAATCTCAGGAGAATATTTTAAATTTACCTGACGAGTAACATAATTGCGTATAACATACTTTGACTCCTCTAAAGCTTCGAGTAATTCACTTATAGAAAGTTCTGTATTAAACGGAACAAAAAAACAATTTGCAACTTTAAGGTCTGGGCTGATATTAACCTCAACTATGCTAATCGGAACCCCATAAAGGCGATAATCAAGCTTTCCTTCTCGCCGAAAACATTCTACAAGAGATGAATGAATAGTTTGAGCGACCTTCAATTGCCTTTGTGATTGCTCTTTATGACGTATGCTTAATTTATAATTTTTTTTGCTCTTCAACAATTTCAAAAACCTCTACCGAATCATCAACTTTAATATCGTCATAATTTTCAAAAGCTATACCGCATTCATAGCCCTCTTTTACCTCTTTTACATCATCCTTAAAGCGCTTCAGGGTCTTAAGCTTGCCTTCATGAATCACGATACTATCTCGAAGCAACCTTACACCCGCTCCTCTTTTGATCATGCCTTTAGTAACATAGCTACCGGCTATTTTACCAACTTTTGAGATATTAAAGACTTCACGAATAACAACTGAACCAATATACACTTCGCGGATAATTGGCGATAACATACCGCTCATTATTGCTTTAATATCATCGATGAGATTGTATATTATTGAGTAATATCTAATATCAACTTTGTTGTTTTCAGCTAAGCTAGTAGCCGCATTATTAGCTCTAACATTGAAGCCCAGAATTAATGCACCAGAAGCAGTAGCAAGCGTTATGTCGGACTCTGTAATTCCACCAACTGCACTATGCAGGACTTTTAATTTCACCTCGTCGCTTTCAATTTTACCAAGACTTGTTATGATTGCTTCAATTGAACCATGCACATCACCCTTAATAATAAGGGGTAATTCTTTAATTTTATTTCCTCCAGATGCCTTTAAGAACAAGTCTTCTAAACTTGTTTTTGATGCGGTTACTTGCAGATCGCGAGCCTTGCGTTGTCTATACTCGACAATATCTCTTGCTTGTTTATCTGTTTCTGCAACATTAAATATGTCCCCAGCAGATGGAGCATCGTTCAAGCCATAAACTTCAACAGCTACTGAAGGCCCAGCTTCGTTGATTGTCTGCCCTTTATCATTGCATAGCGTTCTTACTCTTCCATAAGCATTTCCAGCAATAATAAGGTCTCCTTTTTTAAGAGTTCCTCTTTGAACAATAACAGTTGCAATCACCCCGCGAGACTGATCAACCTTTGATTCAACCACTACTCCACTGGCAATAGCATCTGGATTAGCTTTTAATTCTTGCATTTCTGCAACCAAAAGGATAGCTTCTTCGAGCTTATCAAGGTTTTTCTTTTGTTTTGCTGATACCCCAACAGTAATGATATCACCACCTAAATCTTCTGGAACCAATTCATAGCTTAATAACTCGGTTTTTACTCGATCAATATCCGCCTCTGGTTTATCAATCTTATTGATTGCGACGATAATAGGCACTCCTGCAGCTTTTGCGTGGCTGATAGCTTCAACTGTTTGCGCTTTAATTCCATCGTCTGCAGCAACTACTAAAACTACAATATCCGTAGCTTGCGCTCCGCGTGTTCGCATTTCAGTAAACGCCTCATGCCCAGGGGTATCAATAAACGTAATCATGCGATTATCAGAAATTGTTACTGTATAAGCTCCGATATGCTGAGTAATACCACCCGCTTCACCACCAACAATATCCGTAGACTTTAATGCATCAAGCAGTGAAGTCTTACCGTGATCAACATGACCCATAACTGTAACTATTGGAGCTCTTGGCTTTAAGTCCTCCGGGGCATCATTCTTACTTATTAAGACATCTTCTATATCAGATTCCTTTATTCTCTTTACACTATGACCTAAGGTTGTAGCTACCAGCTCTGCAGTATCCGCGTCGATTGATTGAGTACTTGTTGCCATAACGCCCATTTTCATTAGTTCACGGGTAACATCCGAGGCACGTTCCGACATTCTATTAGAAAGTTCAGCAACTGTTATAACTTCAGGAAGTATTACCTCGCGGTATACCTTATCGGCCTTCACATTACCTTCGCTCTTTCTCTTTTCTTTCGCTCTGGCTCTTTTAATAGATGCAAGAGATCTAGTCTTGAATGGAGCACTGCCTGAATCCTCTTCAAGCATATGGATAATATCAGACTTCTTTAGCCTTTTTGGCTCAAGAATTTTAGGTTTAGCTGGGACAACCTTTTCTTCTTCAACTTTTTCTTTTTGCTCAATGCCTGGAGCGCCAATAGATGACTTTTTTGTATGCTCTTTTCTAGAATTAGGCGCTTTTTCTATAACGACAACTTCATCAATTGGAGCAGCTACATCAATTTCTTCTTTAGCCTCTGGCCCCTGATTTATTTCAGCGAGCTTGCTAAGACTGCCAATGCGCATTTGCTGGTCTTCAGCAACATCTGCTTTTGATCTTTGAAGAGCAGCCAACCTTCTACTTTCCTGGTCAGTATTAGTCGCTAGATTATGGCCTTTGCTCAAAGTTAAACCGCCTCCGGTTGCCTTACCACGTTTTACTTCAACAACTATAGATCCAGAACCGCCTAAAGTTTTTGTAACCTTTTTAGGATAATTACCTAAACTAAGTTTTGAACCACCTAGCGTCAGTTTTTTTGCCTTTTTGTCTTCTTGGTTATCTGTCATTCACTCTTTTTCTAAATAATTATTATTATAAACTTGGTTTTTAAACGGCTGTAAGATCCTTATTCGCTTCCTTGGATTTGCTCTTTAGCAAAATTAATCAAAGCCTCAATGTTTTCTGAGCTTATTACAGTCTCAGGAACCACCCCTCTAAACTCAGCAGGTGTAACTTCTCCTAAATCTTCGATTGTTTTAACACCAAATTCAGCGAGTTTCAAAATGTATTCTGGAGGCAGATCTAATACGTCTAATAATTCTTGTTCTACTCCAAGTTTTTCTAGCCTTTCGATAATATCTTCATTTTTCTCCTCAAGGTAAGTTATAGCACGATTTTTGAGCTCTGTAACTAAGTCCGGATCAAAACCTTCAATTGCTTCTAGAGCTTCATTCTCAGAATAGGCAATCTGCTCGATTGAAGCATACCCTTCTGCTGAAAGCAGCTGCGCAATTACTTCTTCAACACCAAGGTATTTAGTAAATAATTCCGTAGTATTAGTGAACTCTTCGCTTCTTCTTTTAGACTCTTGATCTTCAGTCATAACGTCAATAGTAAGCCCGGTTATTTTAGAAGCCAATCGGACATTCTGACCCCTTCTACCTATTGCCATACTTAATTGATCTTCAGGCACAATGGCTTCGACTCTGTTTTTTTCTTCATCAAAAACAATTTTTGTAATTTCAGCCGGAGTCATAGCATTAATAACAAACTGGGCTACATTCTTATCCCAATTTATTACGTCGATCTTTTCACCACTTAATTCATTAGTAATTGACCTCACCCTACTACCTCTTACACCAACGCATGAGCCAACTGGATCTATCGAAACATCAGATGCAACTACTGCAACTTTTGCTTTTGAACCAGGTTCACGAGCGATCGATCTAATTTCGATAATGTTATCATAAATTTCAGGAACTTCCATTTCGAATAACTTTCTTAGGAAAGCATCGTCAGTTCTTGATAAAAATATTTGCGGGCCTTTTGGCTCAGGACGCACGTCCTGTACATACGCTTTAATCCTATCACCAACTTGGAACATCTCGCCCCTAATCTGTTGATTACGGCGCAAAATTGCCTCAGCTCTGCCGACGTCAACGATAATATTTCCGAATTCAATTCGTTTTACAGTGCCATTTAGGATATCGCCTTTACGGTCTTTATAATCTTCATACTGGCGCTGCCTTTCAACCTCACCGACTTTTTGGATAATGACCTGCTTTGCAGTTTGCGCTGCAACTCTTCCAAGGTCAATCGGAGGGAGAGGCTCAAGGATGCTCTCACCAATTTTTGCGTCCGGTCTTATTGCAATCGCATCTTCGAGCAAGATTTGTTGCACTTCGTTATCTATAGATTCTACAATTTCTCTGACTCTAAACAAACTGATTTTTCCTGTGTTTTGATCAATTTGTGCACTTATATTTTGCTCTAAACCATATTTTTTACGCCCTGCAATCTGAACGGCTTGTTCCATAGCTTCGATCAAACTAGCTTTTGGAATCCCTCTTTCTCTAGATACCGAATCTACAATCTGCAAAATTTCAGCTTTACCAAAATTGTCCATATTAAATCTCTCTATATTAATTTTATTTTTTCTTGCTTTTATTTAATAATTCTCTAAACATTTCATCAGTGAGAACTAGGTTCGCTTTTTTAATATTTTCAAAATCAAATCCAATTTCTACATTTTTTGATTTTAACTTTATTTTCTTATCCACTACCCCAAGTAATTTTCCTCTAAATGATAAATTACCATTATGAGGTTCTTTTAAACGAATTTTTATTTCGGAATCACTGTATTTTTCAAAATCTTGCAGCGTCACTAAAGGTCTTTCTAAGCCCGCAGAAGAAACTTCTAAAAAATACTTGCCTGAAATAATGTCTTCAACATCCAGTATCGCAGATATATTACGACTAACTATTTGGCAATCACCAACTTCTATCTTTTCGCCATCAAGCCTTTCAATAAATATTTCGACTATTTTATTAGAGGATCCATTTATTGCAATTTTTACAATCCCAAACCCTAAGTCATTTACTGTACTTTCAATTAGCTCTGCGATTTTTTTTTCCATATTTTGCTGTAAAAAAAGGCAGGCAACTTATGCAGAAGCCCACCTTAAATAATTTTATTATCTAATTCTTAGGCAAACTATACCATAAAGCAACTGCTATCTCAAGTAAAAACTACTAATATACTAATTTAATAGTGTTTATTAGTTTTGCCAGGAATAACTATTTCAAATTTATATATTTTCATTCCTTTTTCATTAGCAGCCTTATAAATAGACGCTAAATCAGGGTCATTTTGAGGATTTTTTACTCTCTTACTGTTCAAGACTAATCGAGTTTGCAGACTTCCCATAGAAAAATGTTCTACTCTAACATTCAAATGCGGTCTGTAATCGTGCATTGCCGGTGGATATACAGTTATGAAGTGAAATTCGCCTTTGTTATTAGTAGTAGCAGTACCATTTCCAACAAAAGTTAAATTCGATTTTTCATCAATCAACTTTTTATCAACCACATTTACTTTTAAAGCTTTGTAAGGATATTTTCCTTTGCAATCAGCTTGCCATGTATATATTTTGGCGTCAGCAACAGGAGCGCAGTTTTGATCCAATACCTTACCATATACCACTATTGCTTCGCCGCAGAAAAGTACCTCCTGACCAGCCTGTCTTAAAAGGTTATTACTTGTCCTAAAGTCTGCTGGTTCATAGTCATTCATTGCGGACTCGGAAATTTCGCAATAACTTGAATTATCTATATATTCCTCTTCTGCGAGACAAACTTTACTCAGTAAGCATAATATTATAAAAATAAATGTTGTTTTTATTTGATTCATGGTGAGGTAGCCGTTTTTACTAGTTTAGTACGCACAAGCTCGTATTAATATCACCATAGCAAAATAAACCTTATATAGATAGCTTAGAGAGTCAAAACTATTAGTAGTTTCTCCCCTGTGGTTGGTAAAAATCCACATTATCTTTACTTTTACGTACAGGACGCAATAAAACCTTATCATCATTTTCGGAAGAAACTATAGAATGACCTAAAAATTTATTATCTTCATCTTTATAATCATCTCGCCAGTGTGCCCCTCTACTTTCCTTACGCCAAATCGCAGCTTTAACGGTAGCAATTGCCGATGTGATCATATTTTCCAGCTCAAGGTAATGTTGCAGTTCTAGATTCCAGCTCAAAGATTTGTCAGAAATTGTTATGGTATTAAACTCATTTTTAATTTGCCTGATTTGTTGCAAAGCAGTCTCCAAACCATCTTCTACTCTAAACACTCCAACGTACCTGCTCATGATATTTTTTAGAGATTTTGTAATAGATTCAACATTTCCTACATCCCCACGGAATATATTATCCATCCTTTGCAAAGCTATCGCCGCTTCATCAAATTTTAAATTTTTATTATCAATTTTTTTCATTGATTCCGTAGCTTTTTTAGCAAAAACCAGTAAGTCTAATAATGAGTTACAACCCAGTCTCCCAGCGCCGTGAACTGATATACAGGCTGCTTCACCAATTGCATACAAACCTTCCACTTCTATTTCTATACCACTTCTAAAGCGTATAACTTGGCATTTATTGTTGGTTGGCACTCCTCCCATCGTATAATGGGCAGCTGGAGCAATTGGGATCAAATCTTTACTAGGATCTAGCGATATAAAACTTTTACAATTTTCATATACTGTAGGCAAGGTTTCTTTTATCTTTTCTGCACTCATATGAGTTAAATCAAGATATACATAATTACCACTTGGTCCGCAACCACGTCCATTGACTATTTCATTAGCAATAGCGCGGGCTACTACATCTCTTGGAGCTAACTCTTTAAATTTAGGAGCGTATTCTTCCATGAATTGCACGCCTTGCTTATTTAGCAATCTTCCCCCTGCAGAGCGCGAAGCTTCAGTAATAAGCACACCGATTTCGCTAAGTGCGGTAGGATGAAATTGAACAAACTCCATATCTTGTAATGGAATACCAGCTCTTGTTGCTAAACCATTACCGTCACCAGTACAAACCAATGATGAAGTCGCTGTTGCAAAAATTTGACTATAACCACCACTTGCAATAATTACATTCCCTGATTTAATTATTCTCAAAATACCTAGTTCCATATCAAGGCAAATAACCCCATAACACTTATCATTTTGTACCAATAAATCTAGAGCAAAATTATAGTTATAAAATTGGACATTTTGCTTTATGGCTTCATCATATAACCTATGCATAATTGTGTTTCCTGTCTTATCTTTCGAATAACAAGCACGATGAGCAAAACCGCCCTTACCAAAGTCGGTACTTTGGCCTCCATAAATTTTCTGGTCAATTTTTCCTGCAGCATTTCTGTCAAACTCAACCCCTAATTGGTCTAAGAGATATATAATTTCAGGAGCCCGCCGGCACATTTCCTCTACTGAATCTTGGTCAGCTATCCATGCCGAGGACTTTATAGTATCGTAAGCATGCCATCGCCAATCATCTTTTGAAACATTACCAAGACTAGCATTAATCCCGCCTTGAGCAGCTATTGTATGACTCTTTAAGGGATGTACTTTACTAATAACCGCAACATCACAGCTTCTATCTCCTGCTGCAAAGATTGCCGCAGATAACCCGCTCCCTCCTGAACCTATAATCAACACATCATGATAATGATTCTCTATTTTAAAATCCATATTCCCGTCATCCTTGCAGTTTATCAATCAAATGGTTATTATTTATATAGTTGTTCAATTTAAATTTAATGCTTTAGCACGAGGAGCAAAGCCTATTATAATAGGTGAGCGACAAGCGACAAAGCACAAAATTTAAAGTGAATAACTATACTTATAGTGAATTAACATAAACCATACGCATAAACTATGCAAAAAATTCTAACGCTGATTATTACAGCAGCTATATTATACATGATATTTCAACATAGCGTTGGAAGAATAACTGTTCCAGAGCATTTAAAAGAAGTTCCAGAACAAGCGGAGCCAAAACAGGAAGAATCTAAAGAAACCCCTGTAACAGGCACCTTCCTTGAAAAAACACTATCAAGTGTAATGATTAACATTTTAAAAAGCGATGAAGGAAGGATGTTTATGGAAAGCATATTTCAACCTATGAATAAAACTGTTGCTGGATCCGGTAGTGGGTTCAAAATGAACAATGACAATTTTATTCAATCAATTTTTAAAATAAATAGTTTTGGAACAGGAGAACTAGGACCAGCATCATGTGGTCATATTGTAACTATTCACTATAAAATATTAAATAATCAGAATACTGTTATAGAAGATAAACTCGCTACGTTTCCTCTCGGATCTGAAAAAATAGCACCAGGCCTGGATGCTGTAATTGTTGGCATGAAAACCGGCGAAACTCGTAATGCAACTATTTCCAATAAATATTTTCAAGAAACTTCAAAAGACAGACCGAGCTCATTTAAAGTTAGCGTGCTTTTAAAAGAAATAGTACCACAAAATTTTATTGATGATAGCATGAAAATATTCGATGACCAAATTGCATATCGTATTCCTTTAATGTGCGGAAATAAAGTAATTTACGATGCAAAGGTTACAAGGCTTAGTAACAACGAAGTAATTTATAGCTCAGAAAAAACTGGTGAGAAAATAGATATGAAAATTGGTAATTTAAATTATCCAATGATTTTTTCTCATGCTCTCCATAACAAAATACCAGTAGGTACAAGAACTGTTATAGCTAAAGGCAAATTCTTCAAATCTTTTGCATCAAATAACAGCACCATTTTCCCAAACGAAATTCTACCAGAAGATGAATATTTCATGGTCGAATTTTATAATTTCCACGACACAATCCTAACAAAACCTACAACATTCCCAGAAAGGAACCATGCACCTTCAAAAGGAGGGAAAATAGAAGCCGGTGACCTACAAAAAATGCCCAATAGCGTTAATTAATAGGTTTTGAAGTTTAAACTAGTTATAGCCTATATTAAAGTTAAACGGCTCACTAGGAAGCTAAATTAGTTATAAAGCAGCTTCAATGTTCTCAATTAACTTCTCCTACTGGGTCAAAATTCTTTTGATACACTATTGCGTTTTCTCCTAGAGAAGAAAAAAATGTAATTAAAAACATCTACGTTTAAATCCTCTATTGTCTTTACGTTTGTTGAGTCTTCTATAAAAGATTCTTTTAGTTTAATTTCCTTACAAACACCATTTAAATATAAAGGATTCTGATAAATTAAATTATTTATACGTTCAATTAACTTATCAGTATAATTTTTATTAATATTTAATTGTACGCAACCGTCTTGCAATTCTTTAGGCGAAAGTTTTTATAACGCTTTAACAAATCTAATATCATACACACTAACTCTTCGTTTTTTGTCTCATATTTATTTTGTATGAAATTTATAACCGACTTAATATTTTGAAAATATATTATTTAGGGCTCTGGTGCAAAATTTGATTTTTCCAAATTTTATAGTAGCAATTTTAAGAAAAACAAAGAATTTTTATACTATATAGAGTAGCAAGTAATGATCTTAAAAAAAAATTTGCAACAGAGCCCCAATTATTTAGGAAGTGTTTCAAATTTTTGGGTTTAATACTCACTTACTTCTAAAAAGTTACCTAAGAGATCGCTTTGTTCTATTTTCCAGCCATTATCTTTAAATGATTTTAGTAAACTATCTTGGCCTAATATATGAGATGCTCCGACACAAACCAACATGTCTGAAGGGTAGTTTTCTAAATATGCTTGAAGTTTACTAAACCAATTTTCATTACGTTCTTGTACAAAACTATCTTTTTCGGGTTTTAAAGTACCGGATAAGTAACTTTTAATCACTTCAATTTGCCCAGGCTTCATTAAAATGCCCCCATTTTCCATTAAGCATTCTAAATCTTCAATAAATTCTTGGTTAAATTTATTGAAAGGCAAGCTAAGAAGCTCATTTTGATTTTCTTCCCATGATTCAAGGTAAAGAACGTCTTTGTTACTATTAGTAAATTCTTCTATGATACTAGAATCCATAGGTTTCGTTTTACTCATACTTAATTGCTCGATAGTTGCTACCAGTATTTGCGGCGAGATTCTAGATAATATAGTTTCTAATAAATTGGGAGATCTATAATTTTCTAGAAAAGCATCGCTAATAATATAATTAATGACTTGTTGGTGCATTATTGGTAGTTCTTCATACCACTCAAAAGTATTAATTTGATTAAAGTTTTGCGCGTTATCAGATTGTTCTAGTTCATCTTCATTTTCATCATCACCTGAGCATTCACTGATAAGTACTTTGCAATTGAATAAAATATCTTGTACGGCTTTAGGAAAAGTATCTAATGGTAATATATGACATGTTCCAATAATTACAAAAGAATAATGTTCATGAGAAAGTTTATATATATGTTGTTTTTCGGTTTGAGCGACGCTTAAAAGAGTGCTTTTAAGCGTATGTTTAAATTTCAAAAGACCATATACATCCGATAAATCTTTAAGCCTTAAGTCTCTTTTTTGAGTTTCAAATGAATCTTTTAAAACTAGCGATTTATCTTCAAAATTATCTGTAGTATTTTCCTTCATAGCCAATATATTGTTAATTTGGTGATAGCACTATAATATATTTTAATTAAATTGTAAAGATAGAGATTAATAATGTTAATTATTGAATAATCCTATACAAAAAAAACGATCGTTTATCGGAGAAACATGTTAACAGTGCCATAAAAGCATTCAAAATGTATAAGAAAACTCGTTACGAAAAACAATATATATAAACTTTCTAATGAACAGTATTTATCATATTCATAATCCTTAAGAGGGGTTTTTCTTTTCTCTAAACCAACCTCTTCTCTTGCTTTGTTAAGTTCCTCTGTTAATTAATATTATTAAATCATTATATCAACAAATATTAATATTTAAATCAATTATATCATGTAAAAGATTCATTTTTAAGCAAGAAAAAGAGCTAATGATTACTTAATATTAAAAAAATATTATTTCAAATACTTTCTTAAGTATCTTCCTGTATAACTTTCCTCGCACGCTGCAACTGCTTCAGGCGTTCCTTCGACCACTATCCTTCCACCTTTATCTCCTCCTTCTGGACCAATGTCTATTATGTAGTCTGAAGTTTTAATTACATCCATATTATGTTCAATTACAACAACGGTATTACCTTTATTAACGAGCTTATGAAGAACTGACAAAAGCTTTTTAATATCATCAACATGAAGGCCTGTGGTTGGTTCGTCAAGTATATACAAAGTTTTACCAGTTGAGCGTTTGGAAAGCTCTTTTGCCAGCTTCACTCGCTGAGCTTCACCGCCGGATAAAGTAGTCGCAGACTGGCCAATTTTGATATACCCAAGCCCTACTTCATTAAGGGTTAATAGCTTTTCATGTATTGCTGGAACTTTTTCGAAAAATTTTGCTGCGTCTTCCACTGTCATACCCAAGACTTCTGCAATATTTTTACCATTATATTTCACTTCTAATGTCTCGCGGTTATATCTTTGTCCATTACATACGTCGCAATTCACATAAACATCTGGCAAAAAGTGCATTTCAATTTTAATTAAACCATCGCCCTGGCAAGCCTCACAACGTCCACCTTTTACGTTAAATGAGAACCGCCCAACCTTGTAACCACGAATTTTTGATTCCGGAAGCTCAGTAAACCAGTCACGAATTGGTGTAAATGCACCAGTATATGTTGCTGGATTTGACCTAGGCGTTCTTCCGATTGGAGATTGGTTAATATCAATAATTTTATCAATATGCTCTAATCCTTTAATTGTATCATACTTGCCTGGATAAATTTTTGTTTTAGGCTCAAGCTGTTTCAGCGCCGCTTGATAGAATGTATTGATAATTAAGCTTGATTTACCTCCTCCTGAAACACCAGTCACTGAAATAAACGTACCCAGTTTAACTGTTATTGAAAGGTTTTGTAGATTATTTTCCCTTGCTCCTGTTAGTACGATTTCCTTTCCTTCGTGTCCGGTTCTAATTTTATCTGGAACTGGAATGGATAACTTACCACTTAAATATTGGCCAGTAATACTATGTTCTGATTTTTTAATTTCTGCTGGTGTTCCCTGCGCTATGATTCTGCCCCCATGAATTCCTGCACCAGGCCCCACATCTATAATATGTTCTGACTCAAGCATAGTTTCGTCATCATGCTCAACGACAATAACTGTATTACCAAGGTCTCTCAGGTTTTTTAAAGTTGCAATTAGGCGAGAATTATCCCTCTGGTGCAAACCTATAGACGGTTCGTCAAGTACATAAAGCACTCCACTAAGTCCGCAACCGATCTGAGATGCTAAACGAATCCTTTGACTTTCTCCCCCAGAAAGAGTGCCAGATTCGCGTGATAGACTCAAATATTCTAAGCCAACATTATTTAGAAACTTTAGTCTTTCTTGTATTTCTTTAACAACACGTTTTGCTATTAATTGCTGCTTGCTACTGAGTTTATCATTTATACCCTCAAACCACTCGAGAGCTTCAAAAATAGTTTTCTTTGAGATTTTGCCAATATGCAAACCATCAATTTTTACACATAATGATTCTTTCTTAAGCCTGTAACCTTCACATACAGAACAATTATGTTTTGATTTAAACCTATTAAGCTCCTCACGCATCCATACTGTATCAACTTTACGTAGTTTTTCCTCTAGACTAGGTATAATTCCAGCGAATGACTGTTCAATAATTTCCGTTTTATGGTCATCTCTATATTCAAATTTGATTTCTTCATCTCCAGAGCCATAAAATAAAATTTCTTTCACTTTATCAGATAGTTCCGAAAATGGAGTAGTTAGTTTGAATTTATAATGTTTTGCAAGCGACTCTAGAGTATCTACAAAAAACTTAGAAGAAGATTTGCTCCAAGGTATTATTGCTCCATTTTTAATACTTAATCCCTCATCTGGAACAATAAGGCTTTTATCAAAAAAAGATTCTTTACCTATTCCCTCGCACGACGGGCAAGCTCCAAATGGACTATTGAATGAAAAAATTCTTGGCTCAATCTCTTCTATTTGAAAACCAGATTCAGGACATGAATATTTTTCCGACAATGTTATTCTGTCCCCATTTTTATAACTAGTACCGTGCTTAGCTGGAAGATCAACAATATCAATATATGTTATACCTTCACCTATAAGCAAAGAAGCCTCTAAACTCTCAGCAACCCTATTGCCTAAAGAATCGGATATAACTAAACGATCGATAACTACATCGAGGTTATGCTTCTTATTTTTATCAATCTTTGGAAGTTCATCTAGTTCGCACAACTCACCATTAAGAAATAATCGTTGATATCCATGCTTTTTTAAATTAGCTATTTCACGACGAAATTCTCCCTTTTGCCCTCGTACCATCGGAGATAAAATATATATCTTTGTTCCTTCAGGCAAAGAGTTTACAATATCTACCATCTCTGAAATAGATTGGCTCTTAATAGGAAGTCCAGTAGCCGGAGAATATGGAACACCAACTCTTGCATAGAATAATCTTAAATAATCGTATATTTCCGTAATAGTACCGACAGTAGAACGTGGATTCTTAGAGGTAGTTTTCTGGTCTATTGCAATTGCTGGGGATAAACCAGAAATTGATTCTACATTTGGCTTGTTTTGTAAATGTAAGAACTGTCTGGCATAAGAAGATAAACTCTCAACATAACGCCTTTGCCCCTCGGCATAAATTGTATCAAATGCAAGAGAAGACTTGCCAGAACCACTAAGTCCAGTAATTACAATGAACTTATTTCTTGGAATATCAACATTGACATTCTTTAGATTGTGTTCTTTAGCTCCGCGTACTTTTATATATTCTTGCATAAAAAATCTATTGTAATATGAAAAAACTGATGCAAAGTATTATAGTGTCCAAAAACTTATCATTGCAACAGTAAATTTCATTATATTTTTGTTTAACCCGTCGATAAGATATGCTATAGCTTGTAATTGTATTTTAAAAACTAATACGGTATCTAGTATATATGGCAGGAAGTTTAAATAAAGTAATCCTCATTGGAAATCTTGGTCGTGACCCGGAAATCAGAACCACCAATGATGGCAGAGAAATAGCTAACCTAAATATTGCGACAAGCGAAAGCTGGAAAGATAAAATAACAGGCGAAAGAAAAGACAAAACAGAATGGCATAGAGTTGTATGTTTTAGTGAAGGTTTAGTCCGAGTAATCAAAAACTATGTAAAAAAGGGAAGTAAACTATATATCGAAGGTCAACTCCAAACTAGAAAGTGGGTCGATAGCGATAACCAAGAAAAATATACCACAGAAGTGGTTTTGCAAAACTTTAATTCGAGTTTAATCCTACTTGACTCTAAAGGCGAATCCCTAACGAATCAACCTAATAGCCAAGCTAACAACCCAACCTTTGATAATAGCGATTTAGATGATGAAATTCCTTTCTAATATTATATTACTAGCTATCATTGCTCTAACATTGCAAAGTTGTCAAACCATAACTTATGGCCAAAACCCTGCTACAATCGGAGAACTTTATGGGTTTCAAAAAGTTCTTGTTAAAGGCGGAGATTTTTGGCTAACAACTTACCAAAAAATTACTAATGAGCATAAGCCTTATGTTTTTTATATAGAAGGCGATGGGGCCGCATTTAATGGTAAATACTTAGTCTCTAGAAATCCTACGCCAAGAAGACAGATGCTAATTAAGCTTGCTGCTATGGATGACCGTCCAAATGTTGTTTATATTGGCAGACCTTGTCAGTATACTCCTATGGACCTTAACCCTAAGTGCCGTATGCAGTATTGGACTGATAAAAGGTTATCAGATGATTCCGTACAATCTATGAATGATGTAATAAATAGTATTAATAATAACCAAAAATTTAGTTTGGTAGGATTCTCGGGCGGCGGGGGCATCGCAGTTTTGATTGCAGCTAGAAATTATATGACTAAAGATATTATAACGATTGGCGGCAATCTAGATCATGTTGCTTTTACCACGCATCATAATGTAACCCCAATGCTTGGTTCATTAAACCCTATAGATTATGCACAGCAAGTAAAGAACATTCCGCAACTACATATTTCAGGTGGAAAGGATACAATAATTCCACCATTTATTGCAGATAAATTTGTTCAAAAAGCATCAAGTTTATGCGTTAAGCAACAAATATTTAAAGATATTTCACACAACCACGGGTGGGAGAAAGTCTGGGAGTACATATATAATCAGCCTGTTAGATGTTATTAATATATGCTAATTGGTCTAGTAATTTATGTATAATAGGTACAAGTTAACTTAATAAATTAATGGCATGAATTTCTTGCCTATAAAAAAGGATAATTATGACTAAAATTCCAGAAAAGAAAAACTTTAAATACTACAATTTAATTTCATTTGCTTTTGTTATCTGTCTAGTTACCGCAAATTTAGCAGCAACAAAATTAGTACAGTTTGGCTCTCTTACTGTTCCCGGAGGAATAATAATCTTTCCACTATTATATGTGATAAACGATATCCTCACAGAAGTTTACGGCTTTTCGGCAAGTAGGCGCGTAATTTGGGTAGCATTATATTGCAATTTATTCATGACAGTTATTCTATCTATTGTTGTAAAATTACCGCCCAGCGATCATTCACATACGCATGAAGAATTTGCAACGATCTTCGCTCTTACGCCAAAAATATTCTTGGCATCACTCTCAAGCTATTTCATTGGTGAACTCCTAAACGCCTCTGCAATATCAACTCTTAAAATCATGCTTGAAGGTCGCAACTTCGCTTTCCGCGCAATCCTCAGCACTTGCGTTGGGGCCTTTGTTGAGACCGCAATATTTGCAAGCATTGCATTTGGTGCATTCTTACCAGTATCGCAATTGCTATCAATGATTTTCACGATGACAGCGCTTAAAGTAACATACGAATTAATAGTTTTACCATTTACTGTACGCATCACTACTTTCCTTAAAAAGTCTGAGGGTATAGATTCGTTTGAAAGACCTTCTTGGCGCGGTGTATTAGGTTTAGGATAAATTTCAGAACATTCATTGTAGTAAATTTCAGTTACATTAAGGAGATTTTATTAAAAATTTCTAATTAAACTGAATTTATTACAATACTATTTTCCAGATTAAATAGTATAATAGGTAAGCGAAAAGTAACAGTACACTAAATTTCTTTACCGCTAAAATCCATTAAACCCCAACACCTTATAAGTCAGGATCCTCACTATTTCCAAATGTAATAGCCAATTTAGTATAATATTTAATAATTTCTAGTTGAGGTGGATTTTTGTATATTAAACGTAAATCATCTAATAGTGTATATGCTTTAATTGGATCAGCTTCTATTGCATATTGCAGTGCATTTTTTCCAACTTGATCGAAAATAAATGGATCAGCCCCGTTTGCTATTAACTTATACATATCTGTTATCTTGCCTGACTTAGCTAAGTTAGTTAAATCCTTTTGTTTATCATCCATTTTATCCTCTTTGATATAATAAATTGCTTTAAGGTACAGTATTTTAACAGATTGACATTCAAAGCATTTCAGACAGATGTTTGAAACTTGATACATTACCTATAAATGCCAGCATGCGGAATGCTGCTTTAGAATACAGGATTATAAATTTATAAAAAATCAGCTGTTTTACTTATCATTCTCTCTTACTCCTTATAACTCAAACAAAGAGGCCCTTATTAGAACCTCGATATTTTTTAACTACCAAAAAGTTGTCAATTGATTCCCCTTGGAAGTCGGGAGAGTTAGCAAAACCGCCCAAGACAGCTACAATAGATTTTAGGCACAAAACATAAGCTTTGTTCCCTGGACATGTCTATTGTCTCCCCGACCCTAAAAATCGAGGATTACACCATTTATACGGCTGGTATTACCGCTTGAGCAGGAGTTGCTAAACTCCAGAACGGCAAACTTACCGTTCCACTTTCAATTCTAAATGTATATATAAAGAAGTCAAGTTTTATAGAAAATGCATACGCCAAGGCTATTAATATCTATAAAAATTTTAGGTTAATAATTAAAAATATAAAAAGCTACATGAAAAAATCATGCAGCTTTTTATTGCTATAATATACTTGATTCGAAGCCGTCAGATTAGTGCACAAACACTTCTGCTTCGCCTAATGCCTTAATAACTAGTTCATCTGCAGAATTACAGCCAAAATCAATATCACTAACAAGATCATCAAAATCAAGAGTGCTTTTAATATAATCAGCAAGTGAATCTACAATCGGGTCTAGTGATTCAGCTGTATATAAACCAAGCGCAAGGGCAGCTTCAGTAACAGCCTCAGTTAATTCGAGCCCAGTCTCCAGGAAGTTATAAGTAGCTTTAGCAAGCTCTTTTACAGCTTCAAAAGTTTCTTTTGGATGAGTTGCAATAATTGATGTAGTCATCAATGCAGCCATACAAGAAACTGGATATTGCACTAATGATAAAGCTGCAAATTCTGTAGCTGTAGCTAAAATGCCTGTAACTTTAGCTCCGCCAAAAATTCCAGCCATACTATTTGCAAGTTGTGTAGCAGCATTTGCACCTATAATTTTTCCTGCAATAGCTTCATAAGAATTCCAAGCAAAGCCCGCTGCTACAGCAGTTGTAGTAGAGAATAAGTTACTTGCTCCACTGACAGAACTATTAGCAACTTTATATGCTGAGTCACTAGCATTAGATAAATGACAAGCTGACTCATTATAGTGTTTAGTACTTCCACCAAAATAACTCGATATTGAACCTAGAAATGACATAAATATTACCTTATTTATTGTTAATACAATTTCTTATACGACAAACATTAACACGCATTAACATTATAGTCAAGCAATAATTAATAATATTTCACTATTTTGTTTATAACTATAAAATAGTAGTGTTTTAAGAAAGGTTTATATCGCAAATTATGCCAATTTTCAGGTTAAATAGTACAAGGCATGAGGAGTGAAGCCTATATACAATAGGTGAGCGAAGAGTAACGCGGTAATATTTAATTTGAGAATTGGTATTAGCCGCTCTTTGCTAGCTCATTTCTATCACGATCAAAAAGCTTAGTCTGAAAATCGATAAATTCTATTATCTCTATTTCTTTTGCAATTTTATTAACTTTAATAAGCTGCTCAACATCCCTTGCAAGATCTGCAAAAAAGAAATTAGGTTCTCCGCTTTGCTTTGTTCCAAGTATTTCGCCGCCACCCCGTAATACTAAGTCCTGTTCAGCAATATAAAAACCATCATTACTACTACGCATTATTTCTAAACGCTTGCGCGACATTGCAGATAATCTCTTCGGATTATACATAAGCATACAGTACGATTGCAGTGATCCGCGCCCCACCCTACCGCGAAGCTGGTGTAGCTGGGCTAATCCAAACTTTTCGGCATTTTCTATAATAATAAGCGTTGCATCAGGGACATCGATTCCAACTTCAATAACAGTTGTAGCAATCAGTATCTTGATTTTCCCGTCTTTAAAATCTTGCATGGTTTTGTCTTTCTCGATAGATTTCACCTTACCATGCAATATTCCAACTATACCAGGATAGGCTTTTTCTATTTCTTCATAACGCTCCATGATATTTGCAAAAACAACCTGATCTTCATCTTCTAATGATTTATCATTTTTATCAATCAATGGGCAAACCCAATATATTTTTTGCCCTTCTTCAATTTTTTTATTTAAAGATTCGACAACTTGTTCCTTTTTAGAATTCGAAGTAATTGTAGTAATAATCGGCAAGCGATTTTTGGGTTTAGCCTTAAGCAAGGAAACACTCATATCTCCAAACATAGTTAGTGTTAGGCTGCGTGGAATCGGGGTTGCGGTCATCACTAAAACATCTGGATGGGAGGCCTTTGCTATCAGCTCCATCCTTTGTTCAACACCAAACCGATGTTGTTCATCAATGATCACATAACCTAAATTTTTAAACTCAACTGATTCTTGAAACAAAGCATGGGTACCAATCAAAATATCAACATCTCCATTTTCTAATAATGCGCTAATTTCTTTTCTTTCTTTTATTTTAGTTTTACCAGTCAGAAGTGCACATTTAATATCGGTACCTTCTAAAGCTTTTTGAAAAAACTGAAAATGCTGAACGCTCAGTAAATCAGTTGGAACCATTAATGCCGCTTGAAAACCATCTTGAACAGGATTGAGCATCGTCATCAGGGCAACTAACGTCTTCCCAGACCCCACATCCCCCTGCAAAAGACGCATCATCTGCACCGCCGCTATTTGATCTGACTGGATCTCGCTAATTGCATTCTCTTGCGCTTCTGTTAAAACAAAGCCAAGCCTTGCTAAAACTTGCTTTTGTAGTTTAGAATTTACAGAAAATTTATGCCCCAACACTCGCTTTTCTGTTTTCCTAAGCTTTGCCAAAGATACTTGATTTGCAAACAACTCTTTAATTGTTAGTTTTTTTGTAGCTTCATTTAATAATGATTCAATGACACCGGGTCCAGGTTTTGCTTCCACTAAATGCATAGTTTTTATCTCTTCTAGCAAATTCTGCATATATTGTTTTTCATTAAGCACTTCAAGCGAGCTGGTATCTGAAACATTACCAAACGAAAGCCTGGCATTTACCGCAGATTCCAGTGCAGATATTCCGGAAAGTATATATCCATATAATTGTTTATTAATCAAGCCATAGGTTAGATGATATAATGGCTCCACGGGGGCAGCTAGCTCCTTCTTTAAAATAAATTCAGGGTGATTTATTTGACAAAAACCATCAAATTTCTGTACTTTACCAGAAACAATACACTTATTTCCTTTTTTCAAGCGCGCTAAAACAAAAGGAGGTATTTTATTAAAAAACACCAATACTAACTCGCCAGTATCATTAGATGTATATATCTTAGTAGGTGACTTCCTTAACTTAGGAAAATCTATCGCATCAATAGTAACTTCCGCTTGAACTAATGTTCCTGTTTGAAGACCCCTTAGATCCGATGAATTATCACTAATATTGTATGAATAAGGTTTATAGAAGAGCAAATCCCTTAAAACGTGAATTCCAAGCCTTGCAAGAGCTTTTTCAGCTGTTTCCCTAATAGGAATGATTGTCTTCACAGGCTGAAAAAAAATATTATACATAAGAAAATTAATATCTCATTTTATCTAATACCAAATCTTAATCTGAGAATTGGTATAAAAGCAAAGCAACACTAGTTCGTAAGTCTAAATCATAATTATTAGTATTATCAATAATTTCTTTTATAGTTTGATATTTGCTTTGAATATATAAAGGTGATCTACTTTTTAACTGATTAAATAGATCTGATTCATATGCAGTTAAATTAATATCAACTCCAACAGCTTTTTTAGCAAGCTTAGTTATTAGCTCTTCCATAGATTCAGAAAAATCTGTCCAATAATCTCTGTCTTTTGCAGCAAATTTTTTAATGAAATCAAGCCTTTCTTTTGTACTAGCGCTTTTCAAAACGGGCTTTATAAATTCAGCATCTATTATTTTCTGCTTATTCGCATGATAAAAATAGTTAATCTTAGCACACCTTGAGCGAATTGTTGGGATAATGCTTGCAGCATTTTCTGTAATTAAAAACATATGGGTATTAGCTGATGGCTCTTCTAAGAGTTTTAGGCAAGAATTTGACGAATTTAAATTCATCTCATCAGCTGCATATATTACGCCTATTTTTTGCCCAGATATAACTGAAGTTTTATTAAGAAAGTTTTGCAAAGCCCTAATTTGATCTACAACAATATTTTTTGTTTTGCTATCATATCGCCTAATACATAAATAGTCGGCAGATTTGTTTATGTCAGCGCCATCCAAAAAATATTTTTTTACGAATGATTCTAATTCAGAAAGCGCAGCCGCAGCATCATCTGTATTTATCAGATAACTAAAATGCAACCGGCCTATTTGTTTATGTTCTTCTAAATATTTTTCAATCATTCACGCTAAGCCTTGATATAGTTTCTTCCCTGCCAAGAATTTCAATCATTTCAAACACGCTTGGAGAAGTAGTTTTGCCTGCAATATAGGCCCTGACATATTTCATCAAATCTCCAAGCTTTAGGTCATTATTTTTTGCCACTTCTTTTAAAGCTTCTTGAATGTTATCTTTGCTGAATTCCTCAATTTGTTTGAGTATTTTTACAACCTGCTCTATTAAAGTTTTATCGCATTCAGAAATTAACCCCTTTGCTTCCTTACTTATAGGAAGTGGCTTGCCAATAATAAACATTTCAGAAAGTTTATATAAATCTGTAACTAGTTCAGCTCTTGGTTTCATAGATTCAATTGCTTTTGTAATAGCTGTTTTTGATATATCCGATAGTTTTCCATTATAATAAGCAAAAATCATTTCAGCTAAAACAGCATTATCACATTTGCGTAAATATTGCGCATTCATATTCTTCATTTTGTCAAAATCAAGTCTTGATGGAGACTTCCCGAGCCCGTCAATATCAAACCATTCGATTGCCTGTTCTCTGGAAATCATTTCATCATCGCCATGTGACCAACCTAGCCTGAGCAAATAATTACACAGCGCTTCTGGCAGATATCCCATCTCTTTGTAGCTATCAGCTCCAAGAGCTCCGTGCCTTTTTGAAAGCTTAGCTCCATCAGGCCCATGGATCAAAGGTATGTGTACCATTTTAGGAATATCCCAGCCCATCGCCGTATAAATCAGCTGTTGCCTTGGGGCGTTACTTAAATGGTCATCTCCTCTTATAATATGAGTGATACCCATATCGTGGTCATCAGCCACTACAGCAAGCATATAAGTCGGAGTCTCATCACTACGAACTAAAATCATGTCATCTAAATGAGAATTTTGAACTATTACGTCTCCTTGAAGTAAATCTTTAACTATTGTTTCTCCTTTTTTTGGAGCTTTTAGGCGGATTACAGGCTTTACGTCTTTTGGATAATCATTACTTCTAGCATCTCTCCAGGGCGATTCAAAAATAAAATGTTCGCCTCTGCTTCTTGCCTCTTCCCTAAGTTTTGTAATTTCTTCTTGATCGGTAAAACAATAATAAGCATTTCCACTCTTTATCAACTGATTAGCAATTTCCAAATGCCTTTTTTTCCTTGTTGACTGGTAAACAATTTCTTCATCAAACTTTATACCAAGCCAATCTAATGATTCTAGAATTGCGTCTTTTGCTTCCTTTGTTGACCTTGATAAATCTGTATCTTCAATTCTAAGCAAAAACTCACCTTTATGCTTTTTTGCATATAAATAATTAAATAAAGCTGTACGGGCTCCACCAATGTGCAAATAGCCAGTTGGAGAAGGAGCGAATCTTGTTCTTACTTTCATTATATAAACTACTTTTTTCTAAAAATGGAACTTGGTGCAAGATTATATCAACTATTATGATTAGTCCAAGACTTATTAAATGCTAACATTCATAACT
>JANQTT010000030.1 GCA_030731565.1 Rickettsiaceae bacterium
CCCTTAGAGTAATCACAAATAGAAATATGCTCATTTTCTTTAATTTGAATAATTGCGGCTTCTTCATCCGAAACGTCACGAATAACCGCCTTGAGCATTAGTCCCGCATTAAAGCAAGCCTGAAATCTGCGACTACCCGCGATAATCTCATATTTATATTCGCTATTAAGAAGAGGGCGAACAATAACGGGTTCTACCTGTCCGTTTTCTTTTATATCTTCACTAAGGCTACCTGTATTGCCGAATTCAAAATGACTTCGATCTGCATATTTCCATCTGGTACAATCTCTAGGATTGATTTCTATTATCTGCATAAAGTCCATTTAGTATGATTAGATTATAATATAAATAACATACTAATATCGCTTAGTCGAGATAATTGTCCCACATGGGGCATAATTAAAAGTGAGATAAAACAAAGTTATGTATTATAGAAACACTATAATAAGTAAGATAGGTTTAAAAATAACTAATCTATATTATTGTATAATAATATTACATATTATAACGACAAGATTATTCTATTATTACAGAAAGCAATAAGTATAAAAGATTTAGAATTAAGTTTAATTTATAATTTCAAGATTATGAGCAGCGGTGTTAAGCTCTACTTTTAGAGAATCAAGATCGCTAACATATCCGTACCATTCCGTGCGAAGTTTATTCCATTTTAAACCATGATTTCTAACAGCTTGGCGAATTTCACTACTAGGTTCTTGTTCAAATTTCAAAATCACGGCAGGTTTATTTGTTTGTTCTTGATCTAATTTAGTTTTACCGATTCCAGTCCATTCATCTTTAATTGTTTGATTAGTTTCTAATGATGAAGCAATTGATAATAGTGCACCGTATAAAGTATTAGTAGGTAAATAATCTAAACCCGCCTTAGTAACTAATCCGCCGACTTCAATTAAATGCCTGGTGCGCATTTTACGCTCTTTTAGTTTTAATCTTGTTTCTTCCGCAATCAATCTGTTTTTCTTTTGTTCTAACCGAACTTTTTGCTCTACTACATTTTGCATAAATTATAAATCTTTAATTATTTGTATCTAGTATATCAATTTAGTTTATAAAAAAACAGCTAATTATCAAATCATCTACAATCAAATAAAATCATTCGCCTCTAGCATATATAGGAATACAGTATATTCCCCGCTGCCTACCATACCTATTTTGCTTGTGCCTTAGCTATATAACTTAATATCGTAAACCTTTTTTCTGAGTTGGGATAAAGTTAGAGCAAACATTGCTTGGCAATTTTGTTATACGCAAGATGCACTGTAAACAGTGCTTGCT
>JANQTT010000031.1 GCA_030731565.1 Rickettsiaceae bacterium
GAGATAACTGGATATTTATCATCCCATTTAGCAGCAAATGCTTTAAGCTCTAAAAGCCTTAAAAAAGTGTACTAGTCACGACCTGATCTGACAGTTGGTCTTACTTTTACTCTTTATACCTATACTTATTTAGTATGCCCTAAACCATTACTCTTTTTTCGATTCGTTATAAGATGTGCTTTTTGTTCTGCAGCGTAAGGCTTTAGAGCGGTGACAACTTCATCAGAGATTAAACTTCTTATCTTATTAGCCTTAGGGTTTAATATAACGCTATCTTGAACTTTGGTGTCTTTGACTGCATCTACCGCTATACCTTTATTTATCTCTATTTCTTTACACATCTCTTCATATTTTCCTCTATTAACCGGAAGAGTGTATATTTTTCCTTTTCTCTTGATACATACTGGCGAATCTTTGCTCGTACTTGTGAAATAAATGGGTATTGGAGTAGTCATCTCTACTAATTGCCCTTCTTTATCGTAATGGGCTGTAAGGTATACAGCGTCTTTATTATTAATATTCTTTCCTTGTAAATTTTTTACTGCAAGGGACATATGCATTGGTCCCCCTTTGGCTTTTATAGGCAAGTCGAGGTTCCTATAATTATTTATCGTTATACCTTCAAGCTTGTATTTTTCAGGATCACTAGCAACCACTGGTTTATTATTTAATTTACAAATTTCTATTCCGTCTTTAGTAATACTGGCTTGGTTTCCTCCTTTCCATTCTATATCTTTATGCGGATATTTCTGATGTATTTCTTGGTATTTCTCATGCTCTATTGCGCCTATCAACTCTGATATTTCAGGATTTAAGGCGTTTCCTATGACAGTTCCATGTTGTGCGGCATATTTATGAAAATCCTCATTGCCTACAGGGGCGTCTTCGATAGCTTGGCTACCAACTACTACATCTCTTTGTATCTCTCTAAGTTCTCTAAAATCTCTTAATATTTGATCAATGGAAACAGTACTTACGTTATCTGAAGTTTTATTAGTAGTTGTTCTTTTTATATCTGCTGGTTCTTGAGTATGCATTTTTTTGGGATCTATTTTAGTAGTCTTTTCTGCTGCATGCACATTTTGGTGTTCCTCATTTGCTTTAGGTTCAGCTCGTTCGGATGTTTTTAACTCCTCCATAAGCTGAGTAACTTTTGATTCGAGTTTTTGTTTATCTAAATCTTCCTTTTCTATAGTCTGCTTTGCAGAAGATAATTTTTGTTTTAGCTCGCTATTCTCTTGATTTAGTTTTACCTCGTTTCCTTTGATCCTATCTAACTC
>JANQTT010000032.1 GCA_030731565.1 Rickettsiaceae bacterium
TATTTTACTAGTTTTAAATTTTACAACTTACACAAAGTTTATGACAGACTCAATATCGCTAATATTGTTACTGCCAAGACATCATCTATAATAGACAAACCTACAACAAAAATTCTTGTGTTATTAGAAATTTTTTTACTAACCAACGATAGAATTGCTAATACAAAAGCGGTATCGGTAGCTACAGGTATTGCCCATCCGGCCATCCCATCTGTTGAATTCATGTTAAACATTATATATAAAAATGCCGGAACAACAAACCCACCAATAGCAGTACCCGCAGGCAATAATAAGCTTTTCTTTTCTTTAAATTCTCCTTCAACAATATGATATTTCATTTCTAACCCTAAAAGAAAGAAAAAGATCGCCATTAACCCGTCATTTACGAATTTTAATATGGTTTTATCAAGAACAAATATTTTAAAGTCCAAAGAAAATTTATAATTGACAAAGCTTCTATAGTAAACCAAGCTCCAATCATTATTACTAATAGCTAATGCTAGTATGACTCCTGTTAATAATAACAATGAAGATAATGTATCTTTCTTAATATGTATTCTGGTTAATTGTCTCATACATTTTCTCTTAGGCTATCTCTAATAAACACGCAGAATTAGCAAACTTCTCTAATCCAGTATATTTTATTATATATTATTTAATTTTGCTTTTAAAATGAACAACTAACGGAAGCAGTTGCAGAGAAATAACTAAAAAAAGATAGCAGCAATTTTACAGCTTTCATACTACATCAATATATTTTACTATATCTGTCAACCTATCTTGTACTTTCTTATATTAATGCTAATCTCATGTATTCCTCCTTACTTTAAACTCAGGCCCAAAAAAAACTCTAATAGGTCTACCACGCTCTAGCTCGCTATGCTTTGACCATTGTTTCTTCTGCTCTTTTGCAAGGTTTGCTTTCTGTCTTTTCGTAAGCTCTGAAGCTATTCTTGCAACAGCTAGCTTTTTATTTTGATGCTGAGATCTTTCCTCGCTGGCAGTTACTGTTATGCCTGTAGGTTTATGTATTGCTCTAACAGCACTATCAGTAGTGTTAACATGCTGCCCACCAGGCCCTGATGCACGCATCGTTTGAAAAGTAATATCCTCTAACTTTACATCTAAGTTCTCTGCAGCATAGGAAGAAAACGCATCTATCCCGATAAACCAATTTTTACGCTTATGAGTAGGGCGGAAAGGGCTTTGGCAAACCCATTGAATGGTTCCCTGCCAACTAT
>JANQTT010000033.1 GCA_030731565.1 Rickettsiaceae bacterium
CAAAGACGTCGAGTCAATTATTCGCGACCTAGTGGAAGCATCAGTAAAAATGCATCGCGAACAAGAAGTTGACCGCGTGCGCTTCCGCGCCGCAGAGGCGGCTGAAGATCGGGTGCTGGATGTGCTGTTGCCACCAGCGCGGGATAGCGAAACCGCTGAAAATTCTTCGACCCGCCAACTGTTTCGCAAGAAACTTCGCGAGGGAGATCTGAACGACAAGGAGATTGAACTCGACATTTCACCAAATATGGGCGGCGTCGAAATCATGACACCTCCTGGCATGGAAGAGATGACAGGTCAGCTGCAGCAGATGTTCTCCAACATAGGCGGACAGAAAAAGCAGCGTAAGAAAATGTCTGTGAAACAGGCTCTGAAGGCTCTGCAAGACGAAGAAGCAGCGAAACTAATTGATGATGATGAGCTGAAAGCCCGTGCGTTAAATGACGAAGCCCAAAACGGCATCGTATTTATCGACGAAATCGACAAAGTCGCCCGACGTGGTGACATCGGTGGCGCAGACGTTTCTCGCGAAGGTGTGCAGCGAGATCTTTTACCGCTTATCGAAGGATCAACCGTCAACACCAAATATGGCACCATCAGCACAGACCACATTCTGTTTATCGCTTCTGGCGCGTTTCATTTATCAAAACCATCAGATTTATTGCCAGAACTACAAGGGAGGCTACCAATCAGGGTAGAAATGAGCTCTCTTACAAAAGAAGATATGGTCAAAATTCTTACCGAACCTGAGTGTAGTTTAATTAAACAATATATTGCATTAATTGGGACCGAAGGTATAGAGCTTGAATTTACGCAAGATGCTATTGAAGAAATCGCAAGTCAAGCAGCGTGCTTTAATGTCGAAATTGAAGATATAGGTGCAAGGAGGCTTCATACAGTTCTTGAAAATATCCTTGAAGATATAAGTTTTGGTGCAAATGAAAAGAAAGAAAAAAAAGTCAAAATTGATAGTAAATTCGTAAAAAATCAACTTGATGGATTTATTAAAAACAAAGATTTGGCAAAGTTTATTTTATAAATTTTTTTTTTGGGAAAGGAATTATGATTATCAAGGTACCTAGTTTAGCTTTTTCTGGGATTGACATTGTAGATATTGATGTTCAGGTTCAGATTGAACCAGGTATTCCCAAATTTATAATTGTTGGGCTAGCAGATAAAACTATTGCTGAATCAAAAGAGCGCGTTAGAGCGGCGCTTTCTTCTATAGGTTTAAGCTTCCCGGCAAAGAAAATTTTAATCAATCTAGCTCCGGCTGATCTCATAAAAGAAGGTAGCCATTTTGATCTTGCAATTAGCGTTGGGATACTAGCTGCAATGGGCGCTATTCCTTCGGAGGAAGTTAAGGAATATTTGGTCTTAGGGGAGCTTTCGCTGGATGGAAGTATATTGCCAGTTAGTGGCGCGCTCCCTGCGGCAATGGGGGCAACAGCAAGAGGCAAGGGCGTTATCTGTTCAAAAAGAAATGGTTCCGAAGCCGCTTGGTCAGGCAATGATAGAATTCTTGCGCCTGCCAATTTACTTGAGCTGATTAATCATTTTAAAGGCACTCAAAGTTTAGTTTTGCCTGAAGCTAAGGTAGCGAACGAAACAATGAAATATCCTGACCTAAGTGATATAAAAGGTCAAAAAATAGCAAAAAGAGCTTTAGAAATAGCCGCTGCAGGTGGCCATAATTTATTGATGTTTGGACCTCCTGGAGCTGGTAAATCTATGCTTGCATCTAGATTGCCTGGAATATTACCTGGGTTAGTGCCAACAGAGATTTTGGAATGTAGTACAATTGCAAGTATTGCTGGGTTAATTAATGACGGTAGCTTAAAAACAGAAAGGCCTTACAGAGCGCCGCATCATTCTTGTACATCGGCTGCTATGGTAGGCGGTGGAATTGGCAAAAGGGTGAAGCCAGGAGAGATTTCTCTTGCTCATAATGGCGTATTATTTCTAGATGAACTACCTGAGTTCAGTTCTGGGGTGATAGAAGCCCTGCGTCAGCCACTGGAAACTAAAGAAGTAATGATTTCAAGATCCGGGGCGCATATTAAATTCCCTGCTAATTTTCAACTTATTGCGGCAATGAACCCTTGTAAATGTGGATATTTAAATGATGCTTCAAAAGCATGCAGTAAAGCTCCGATATGTTCAAGAAATTATCAGTCAAAAATATCTGGACCAATACTAGACCGTTTTGACCTGCATATTGAGGTGGGTAATTCTGCAGATCATTATAATTATGACCATATTTTAGGTCCCAGCAACGAAGAACCAAGCGTCGATGTAGCTGCGCGCGTTAGAAATGCACGCCGTGTTCAAGAGGAAAGGTATGAGGGGTATGATATTCGTTTGAATAATATGCTTGATGGGCAACTGCTTATAGATTATGCAATCCCTGGTGATGAAGGGCGTGATATTCTAAATGAAGCTGCAAAAAAATTTGGTCTGTCCATGAGGGCTTATAATAGAGTACTCAGAGTAGCAAGGACAATAGCTGATTTAGCTGGCTCAAAATATGTGAATAAAATGCATATATCAGAAGCGCTAAGTTATAGGCAAATGGACTTTGCAAAAGAGGAAATGGCTTAAATGAGTGAAGAAGTAAAGAAGAATTTGTCATATGCATATCGCATATTAGGTAAACTTGGATTGGATGATCATACATATACCCACCTTTCAGCCCGTCCTGATGATACCGATTATTATTATATTTATCCATTTGGTTTGAGGTTCGAAGAAGTAACGCCTGAATGTCTGCTTAAAGTCTCATTAAATGGCGAAATTTTGGAGGGAAAAGAATACCAGTACAATAAAACCGGCTATATAATTCACGGAAGTATTTATAGAGCAAGGCCCGATGTAAATGCAGTTTACCATCTTCATACTGTCCCAACGGTCGCAGTATCTGCTATGAAGGACGGGCTACTTCCAATAAGCCAATGGGCGTTGCACTTCTATGGTCAGATTGCATACCATGAATATAATTCTTTGGCACTAGACAATCATTCACATGGAGCAGATTTAGTAAGCGATCTAGGCAATAAAAATGTTATTTTCCTCAAAAATCATGGCTATATTGCATGTGGGAAAACTCCATGGGAGTCGATGTTCTATTGTCACCACCTTGAGAGAGCTTGCCGCGTCCAAGTGGCGGCTTTGTCATCTGGAGCAGAGCTAGTTATCCCTCCTGATGATATATGTAAGAAAGCTAATAAAGACCTTTTGTCCTTTGAAAAAGATTTAGGCAAGAGAGATTGGCTTGCTTGGATAAGGTGGTTAGGCGCCTAGTTATTTAGGTTGGGAAATGGGATTAGATATGGTTTTTATTGCTTCTTTTGCCTTTTAAAAAACTGAAGGTTTTGTAAGGCTAGCTATAGCGTAAAATAAAATTTCTATAAATCTGTTGTTATATGCTATTTTGGCTTGACTATTTTGCTTTGTTGAAATAAAATTCGCATCCATGAATGGGCTTGTAGCTCAGCTGGTTAGAGCGCACGCCTGATAAGCGTGAGGTCGGAAGTTCAAGTCTTCTCAAGCCCACCATTCCCTAGTTTTGACGAATTCATTAAACAGTATACATAAGATAAAGTTTGGCTTCTGGCCAATTAAATTTTTTGCCGAAAGTGCTAGATTTTGCTTATAGTCATTTACTTCCTTGTGCAAATGGCGATAGAATGAAATTTCCATATGATGTAGAAACGTAACATAATTTAGCTGCTTTTACTATATGTCTATGGATATACTCTACTTCTTTTTTAGAAGATTTTCTGTATAATAATATATAGTCTATATTGAATTAAGTGAAGTTTGCGTATAATTTTATTTTAAAACATAACCTTAAATTGGAATAAAAGAGAAGTAATTTATATGGCTATCGATTATCAAATTCTTATAGATGAAGCAATGCTTGATATTGTAAAAAAGATATTAAAGCAAGCTCAAGAAGAAGGGCTGGAAAATGAACAAAGTTTGTATGTCAGCTTTCGTACAGATTTTCCTGAAGTAATTCTATCAAAAAGTATTAAAGCTAGGTATCCAAAAGAAATTACAATTGTACTGCAGTACCAATATAAAAATTTACAAGTTTTGCAAGACAGTTTTTCGGTTAATATAGCTTTTAATGGTATTAGTGAAACTATTGAAATCCCGTTTTTTGCACTTACGAGTTTTGCTGATCCTTCAGCAGATTTCAGCTTGCAGTTTAGAAGTATAAAGAATAAAAATAATAGGTTTAAAAAAAGCGCGGCTGTGGAGCTATCAAAAATGTCACCAAAAGCTGGAAAAAAGCAGGTTAATCAAAAGATGGATATTCAAAAAGAGGCTGGTAAAGTTGTTTCTTTGGAGCAGTTCAGGAATAAATCTAAATAAATTATATGACTATTTCTAAACCTTTGGTAGAGATATATACAGATGGAGCTTGTTCTGGAAACCCTGGTCATGGAGGGTGGGGCGCTCTACTTATATTTAAAGGGAAAAAAAAGGAAATTTCTGGTTATTTGGAAACTACAACAAATAACCAAATGGAGCTCATGGCTGCAATTGAAGCTCTTAAGGTTTTAAAAAAGCCATGTAAAGTAAATTTGTATACCGACAGTACTTATGTTCAAAAAGGAATTACTGAATGGATTTATAATTGGGAAAAGAATAATTGGCGAAAAAGAGACAATAGCCCTGTGAAAAATATTGAATTATGGCAAAAATTACAGCAAGAAATGGAAAAACACGATATTATATGGAACTGGGTTAAAGGACATTCTGATAATGAAGGCAACAATACTGCTGACAGACTAGCGGTAGAGGCTAGAGAAAGACTAAAGAGAAAACAATAAATGTCATTTGTAAATAGTTTGTGGGTTAAGTTTTTTTGTAAACAAGTTGGTTCTGATCAATTTGGTAACAAATATCTTATTGGAAATAGCAAAAATTATTTAGGGCGTAAAAAAAGATATGTTTTATATAATGGAATTGAAGATGGATCTAAAGTTCCTGCTGGTTGGCACGCATGGCTTCATTATTTGAGCGACGAGCTTCCTTCCGAAAATCCTCAAAAGAATTATGAATGGCAAATTGAGCATATTCAAAATCTGACAGGAACTAAAATGGCCTATAACCCTTCAAAATCTAAACATATAAAACTGGAATCTTATTCTAGTTGGAGACCAAAGAGTTAAATAAAATGAAACAAGCAAGATTAGAGACAATTGTTGGATTTATAGTTATTATTATAGCAATTGGTTTTTTTGTATTCGCATATAATGAGAGTAATGTTTCCAAAAGTAGCGGTGGTTATAAGTTAATTGCAAATTTTCAAAATATTGATGGTATTACTGCTGGTTCTGACGTTAAACTTGCGGGGATTAATATTGGGCGGGTTGATAGTGTAACTTTAAACGATGATACCTATTATGCTTCAATACAATTACTTATTGATGATTCGATAAAAATTCCAGCGGATTCAAGTGCAATTGTATCTAGTAGCGGTTTGCTCGGTGGAAAATATATTCGCATTAATCCTGGGGCATCTGACGATAATTTAGTAAATGGCGATAAAATTAGATTTACTCAATCTGCCCTTAATATAGAAGATTTGATTGGGAAGCTAATGTATTCTCTTACTAGTAAATAAGTTTCTGGTTTTCTTAGCATGGTGTATAATCATTTAAGTCAGCCAATGAAAAAGACATTAAGCTATCTGCCGGAACACAAAATCCATTATATTAAACAAGTAAAAGATATTATCATATCTGAATTACTAAATTCAAATAAAGGATTGGTATATGTTATATTATTTGGAAGTTATGCCAGAGGTGATTATGTTTTTTATAAAGGATATGATAAAGAAAATGATCATAAATATTCATATATAAGCGATCTGGATATCTTAATTGTAACAGAAAAAGAGTGTTCCGAATACGGACGTATTTTAAAGAGGATTGATGATAGGCTGCCAAGAATTAGGCCTTTTGACTCTTCCCATCCTGATCCAGTCCCGCCTGTTTCAATGATTACCCATACTATTGAGCATGTGAATTATATGCTAACTGATAATGAGTACTTTTTTAAGGATATTAAAAAAGAGGGAATAATACTTTATGATTC
>JANQTT010000034.1:0-1096 GCA_030731565.1 Rickettsiaceae bacterium
CTCTGATGCAGGCTAGTAGTCATGGTCAGAGTTTGTTTTTGCTGTAATGTTTGAATTTTCTTTGTCATCAGTTGTTCTAATATAGTCTAGTTTTCGCAGAAATTTGCTTTATAATATTTGCTATATTATATCTACTAGAAATTAAATTTTATAGAAAATAAACTATATGACGCCAATTTTTTATATTAAAGATGGGGACCTTAGTTTTGCAGATAAAACAGTTCTTGAGAATTTGGAATTATATATTTCAAAAGGTGATAGGGTATGTCTGGTCGGTAGGAATGGATGTGGTAAATCCAGTCTTATTAAGGTTATTGAAGGCGAATATGAGCTTGATAATGGTGAAATGTTTAAGAACCCATCCGTGTCTATTGGGTATTTAAAACAGGACATGAAATTAGAATTAGTTGGCAATATATATAATTTCGTACTGTCTGCATTTAAAGATCCACAGGGAAATAAATTTCATGCTGATATCATTTTAAAACAACTTGAAATTAATGGGGATATGGATCTAAATGCTTGTTCCGGCGGCCAATTGCGTAGGGTATGCCTTGCAAAAGTACTTATAACCCAGCCAGATATTTTGCTTTTAGACGAACCAACAAACCATCTAGATATAAAAATTATTGAATGGTTAGAAGGGCATATTAAAAACTATCCTGGTGCTGTTATTTGTATTAGCCATGACCGGACTTTCCAAGAACATGTTAGTAATAAAGTGTGGTGGATAGATAGAGGGCATTTAAGAAAATCTAATAAGGGATTTAAATATTACGATGAGTGGCGTGAAGAAATTATAACTTCTGAAGAAGCAGTGCTTCGAAAAATGAATCGTAAATTAGAAGTAGAGCAAAATTGGTTACATGGTGGAATTACTGCTCGCAGAAAAAGGAACCAAAAAAGACTAGCAAGCTTGCATCATCTTCGCCAAACCTTACGAGCACACCAATCTAAGCTAAAAAACGCTAAGAACAAATTGCAAATTGAGCTGGCTGAAGAAATGAAAAAAACCAAGTTCATTATTGATGCAGAGGGTATTTCATATAATTTCCCCGGTAATAAATTATTTGATAATTTTACTTTTAAAGTAAAA
>JANQTT010000034.1:1106-2092 GCA_030731565.1 Rickettsiaceae bacterium
AAAAAAAGGTGAAAAAATTGGCGTTATAGGGCCAAATGGCGCTGGTAAATCTACATTGATTAAAATCCTTACTAAAGAACTAGAACCAGTAACAGGAAAAGTTAAGCATGGAACAAATATTGATATTACATATTTTGATCAGCATAGAGCGGAGCTTAACCCTCAATATAGCATAAAGCGTACTCTTTGTCCGGGTGGAGGCGATCAGGTATTCCTACAAGATAGGTCAATGCACGTTGCTGCTTATTTAAAGAAGTTTATGTTTGATCCTAAGACCCTTGAAAATAAAGTGGCTACATTATCGGGTGGTGAGGCAAACCGGTTGTTATTAGCAAAAGCTTTGGTTAATCCAGGAAATTTCTTTATTTTAGATGAACCTACAAATGACCTGGACATGGATTCGTTAGAAATGCTTTTAGAAATACTTGCAGATTATAAGGGTACCTTGATCATAGTAAGCCATGACCGTGATTTTCTTGAACGTTTAGTAACAAGGACTCTCGTTTTTACTGGGGAAGGTATTGTAGATTTGTACGGTGGTTACGAGGACTACTTAAAATATTATAAAAAAGAAGATAAAGTTATAAAGGTAATAAAACCTACTGCACAAGTGCCTCAAAAAAAGAAGCCTCTCCAAAAGTTAAGTTATAAATATGCTAGACTTTTAGAAGTTTTACCAGATGAAATTCATAAACTGGAGGAGCAGATAAAAGAATTAGAGCAACTTTTAGCTCAGCCAAATTTGTATCAGGAAAATAGCAAAAAATTTAGTGAATATTCCCAGCTACTTCAAGATATAAAAGATAACCTTGACAGCAAAATAGAGCAATGGGTAGAAGTTGAATCTATGCAGGAAGAGTTAACAAAATCATGAATAAATCTATAAATTTATATGTGATGCTGTGTAGTATTTTTTGTACTATCATTGTTACGGGCAACCTGATTTTCCAAAAATTTGTGCAAATAAACTTTTTTGGCAATATTTT
>JANQTT010000034.1:2102-6097 GCA_030731565.1 Rickettsiaceae bacterium
GCTTTACCCCATAACTTTTCTTATATCTGACCTTGTCACTGAATTCTATGGAGAGTTATATGCAAAATTGATGATAAAAACAGCAGTTTTATGTAGTATCATAGTTTTAATAGTAGTAAGCCTTGCAGATTCATGTTTTGCAACTTCTTGGTCTGTTGTTGACGATGAAATTTTTCATAAAGTATTTAATGTTTATGGTATAGGAGCTGCTGCGTCTATTATCGCAAATTATTTAGGCCAAATAGTTGATATACAAATTTATTCTTATTTAAAACGGCTGACATCTGGAAAACATTTATGGCTGAGGAATAATGTAAGTACGTTCTTAGGCCAGTTTGTTGATACTATTACAGTAGTTTTTTTTCTTAGCGTATTTAATATCATTCCATTTAACCAGACTTATATTGTGGTAGTAAGCAGTTTGGGTTTTAAATTAATAGCGGCTTTATGCGATACACCTTTTTGTTATTTGGGTTGTTATTTGATAAATAAATTTGAATTATATCAAGAAGCTCTAAGTTAAATATTACTAAGCTCTTCCCCTGAGCTTACCTATTATTATAGGTTTCGCTTCTCGTGCCTTTTGCTATTTAAGCTGAAGTTTGGTATTGGCTAAAACTACATGATTTTTTGTGACTTCAGGAAAAAACTCTTTAGTAAAAGGGTATATTTCAGCTCCCGAACCATTTGAAAATTCCACCTCAATTAGATCTCCTGCTCCAAAATTAAATACTTCAGAAATAGCTCCTATCTTTTTCCCGCTAGGAGCGAGTACTGAAAGATTTTTCAGATCTTCAAAGTAAAATTCTTCTTCGCTAGTTTTAGGAAGGTCATCTCTTAAGCAATATAATTTTGTGCCAATAAGCGTCTCTGCTTGATTTCTATCCTGACAATGGTTATATCTGCAAATTATACCTTTCGGCGTAATGCGGACTTTCTTTATAGGAAAATTGACATTTTTATCATCAAATAATTTGAGATTGAGAATGTTTTCAATAGGGGTAGTATAAGACTTAACTATTATATCGCCTTTTATTCCGTGAGCTGATGATATTACACCTACTAGAATTAATTTAAGGTCTTTTGTCATTTTATATCCATCTGTTTGATATATTTAATAAAACATACTATTATTTTCTAAAGTTTACTTTAATTAAAACCAAATATAAAACCCATAACTATTATGAAAAAATTACTTCTAGGTTTGTTAATTATTTTTGGCCTTGGAAGCGGTTTAATTTTTGCATCCATTTCTATTGCAGATTATGAAGGAGTATACAAGGAATTTGTTAAAAATACCAGAGCAGACATTAGTGCAATCAAATCAAGTAATTTTACAGTTAATAAATTTCCTACTCCTCGTATGGTTATTGATCAGATCGATCATGAAGGGAAAATAAAACTCAAAAATATTGAAATACATTTTTCTCTTTTATCTTTGATAAAATTTTCGCCTGAAATTACAAGTTTAAAAATTGAGGAAGCTAAGATTTATCTCAATCATGATGACGTAAATCTATTAAGTCACGATGAATTTATTTCTGAATTGATATCTAAAGATGCACTATCAGTAGAAGCAAAAATAAGCAAGCTTATATTCGTTGAATCAGATAAGGATATACCTTTAGAAATTGATAATTTTGTTTTTGCAAGTAATAGTAATAAAACATCTTTTTCCGGCAAAATTGATAATATAGGAAAATTAGAAGGAGATTTTATAAAATCGGGAAAAGATATTAAATTTAATTTAATTGTAGTCGATGATTTATATTCTTTAAATTTAGCTGAGAATTATACTAATGCTGTTTTGCAAGAAGGAAAAGCGGAAATTACAACTACTAATTTATCAGATAAAGTAGCTACATTGATTCCTGATATCAGCGAACTTGCCAATAAGATAAATAGTAGCGAAGAAGTGAAAATAACATTCGATATTATGCCAAATCAAAATTTGATAGATATAAAAAATATAGTCATTAGTTCTGATTCTATTGAAGGGAAAGGCGAAATGAGCTTAAGTAAGAACTCAGAGCATCAGAGCGATATCAATATTTTATTTAGCAAACTTGACTTAGATAGCTGGAAAAAAGCAAAACTAGATAAAGAAAAAGAGGAAAAAATAAGATATGGATTTGGTTCAAGGTTTGATTTTGACAAAAATAAGCTAAAAGCAAGTATCTTTTTTAAAGATATCAAAATTAGTAATAGTAGCTCGCTCAGAGATGTCAATTTCAGAATTACTATTGGAGATGGAAAGCTTATTATACAAGATTTAATAGGAGTTATTGATCATGAAGGCGAATTTAAGGTTTCTGGTACTGTCACGCAGAATGATTTCAGAAACCTGTTTAATGGCCAGATCCAAATTGCACATAATGACTTAAATGATATAGCGGAAGTCTTTTTTGGAGAGTCTATTAAAACAAATACTCCTATTTCTTTTGTGCTATCTTCAGATATAAAATTGAGCTCGGTTGATATTTCTCTACAAAATTTATTAGTTAAAACTAATAATACTGATGTGATGGGAAATTTATCGACTAAGTTTATTGGTCAATCAACGCGTACAAATGCAAATATAAAATTTAGCTCTATCAATGCAGATGAAGGGAACTTTCCTGGTGTTAAACAGGCTTTTAAATATATTGCAAGCTTATCTGAAGGTATGAAAGAAGAAAATTATTTGAATAAATTTATACCAATTAGAAAAATTGATTCTACAGGTAATTTTGACATTACATTTGATCGCTTGCAAGTCGGCGGAAAGCGATATGATAATGTAAATTTTAATCTGGCAACTTCTCCTAGTAAGATTTCCCTTGAACAACTTTATATAAAAGACGGTGATGACTGGGTAGATACCAGTGTCACTTTAGCTGTAAATGCTATTAGACCAGCACTTTCTATATTGATTCATAATGGATCAGTTGGGCTGAATTTCTTATCGCCGGGCGGAATATTAGAATTACGCAATAAATTATTAAAAGAATATGACCTAGGAAAAATTGATATTATGATGGATTTTTATATGAAGAAAATCTATGAAGGAGATTTTGAGCTAGGTAGGGTTAAATTTAAAACTCAAAATAATCGAAATCTATTTGATATAGAAAAATTTGAGGCAGATTTGTTTGGTGGTCGTATGCAATCATTAGGTAGTATTTTGCTTGAGCCGTACACGTTCAATTTCGTTTATTCTTTGAATTCTGCAAGGATCCCTGAAATTACTAAGCTAATGCCAGCGGGTTTTATTAATAGTAATGGAATGCTCAGCGCTAGCGGTATGTGGTCTACAAATGGTGAGAGACTTGAAGAACAGCTATATAACCTTTATACAAAATCTGAGGTTATTACCAAAGATATTACTCTGAGCAATATATCAATAGATGATTTTATACAGCTTCTAGGTATTCCAAACTATAATATAGAAAATTTTGCAACTGATTTAAAAAAAGCCTTACTAACTGGTAAAACCGATATTACCGATCTGAAGACATCTCTTGAGCTGTCAAAAGGAGTTTTTAAGATGCCGGATATAGCATTTAAAACAAAATATTCGGCTGGGTCAGCTTCGGCCATATTTGATTTATATAAATTTAATATTAATACAAAAAGTATTTTTTCTTTCTATTTAGCGCAACCAAGATATGGAAGAAGCTTTACTGACTACGCCCCAATCAAGCTAACAATTGATGCTACTGGAGACTTTTTTTCGCCTAAAAAAGAGGCTGATACTAAAGAGCTGCTTGAACTGTTAAAAAGCAGAGTTGGAAAATAATAGCAATTTATTTTAAATGCAAGAGCCAGAGAGTTTGTTACTCTTAGTCTACTTTATAACGGTATAATCTGTTATCTAGCTGATCAAAGTATACCCTCATAGATTTACCATTTGTCATCCCGGGCTTGATTGTACAGACTGGGAAGATAGGTAACAAATGTACGGGGACATAGGTAACAGTTTTTGGTAAACTTAAAGGTATAACTTTACAATTGTA
>JANQTT010000035.1 GCA_030731565.1 Rickettsiaceae bacterium
ATATAGTATAGCTGATAATATTTAAAGGAAGAGAAAGAAGTGAGTTATTATATAATATGTCTATAGTTGTTTAGCACTGCCGGATAATCTACAACAAAATTATTGACGAATGGTTTTAAATTGTGTATGGTACGCATCTAGCCAGATAACATTTAGGTTAGGTTCAAAATTATGAAGGATTTCTCAGAGAAAAGTTTGCAAACTAGCAATGCTCCAGAGGTTCTTCCCCCCCCATCTAAATTCGGACAAATTCTTGACTATATTTGGCCAATTTCCAGATCTGAGGTGCCAAAGTTTCTTTTTATAACTTTATTGATGTTTTGTATTTTAGGAATACAAAATTTAATCCGTGCAATGAAAGATAGTGTCATTAATACTATGATTGGCACTGAGACTATTTCTTTCTTGAAATTTTGGGGCGTATTGCCGGCTGCTTTCTTGATAACTATTGGGTATGTAAAGCTCGTAAGCGTAATGAAAGGTGAAAATATCTTTTATCTGGTTATGTCTACGTTCCTTAGCTTTTTTCTATTATTTGCATTTTTCTTATACCCGAATCATGAAATGATCCATTTGAATTCAGGAACAGTAGAAAAATTAGTTGCAAGCTATCCGAATTTAAAATGGTTTATTCTACTATTTTCTAAATGGAGTTTTTCTCTGTTCTATATTATTGCAGAACTATGGCCAAACGCTATTTTTGCGCTTTTATTTTGGCAATTCGTAAATAAAATCACTACTGTTGATGAGTCAAAGAGGTTTTACCCGTTATTTGGTTTGCTTGGTCAGACAGGGTTGTATTTGTCAGGAACTTTCTTAATCAATTTGCCCGCAATGAACGATTATCTTGTACAGGCGTTTAATTTGGCCCTGCCAAGAAGCGTTATTTCAATTCAGTTAGTTATATCAGTTGTCACTATTTTAGGGATAATAGGTTTAATAGCTTTTTGGGTATTGAATAACAAAATACTTGATATAGCTGAAACAGAAAATTTGCAGTTTAGGGTTAAGAAAAATCAGATGGGAATTAAAGAAAGTTTTCAAATGGTTATTAGCTCGCGTTATATAAGATTAATTACTGTTTTACTTTTTACTTATGGCCTTGCCATTAATTTAGTAGAAGGGCCATGGAAAGCTGAAGCGGCCCAGATTTATAAAACTCCTACAGAATTTGCTGCGTTTGTTGGTAATTACTTAAGCTATACTGGTATTCTGACGATTATTTTTGTTCTGCTTGGGTCAAATATAGTAAGGCGCCTCGGCTGGCTTTCTGCGGCTATTATTACTCCGTTTATGGTCTTAGTAACTGGTTTAGCTTTTTTCTGCGTAGCGAATTTCGATCCAGTTGCGACCTTTATGATGCTTTCTTTTTCCTTTTCTGATCCGATAATGCTGGCAATTATTATTGGAGCTGTGCAAAATGTTCTGAGTAAATCCAGTAAATATACGTTGTTTGACTCGACTAAAGAAATGTCATATGTTCCTCTTGATGAGCAGTTAAAGACAAGAGGTAAAGCTGCTGCAGATATGATTGGAACAAAACTGGGAAAATCAGCCAGTGCATTGCTACAATCAATGATATTTATCATTATCCCATCAGCAACATATACTTCTATATCTCCGTTTTTAATGGTAGTATTTACAATCATCTGTGTAATATGGATCTGGGCAGTTATTGAGTTGAATAAAGAATATAAACTTGCTTGCAGAGGTAGGGGGGAAGAAAATATATTTTAATGAATGAAAAATTGCCAATTTTATATTCATTTAGAAGATGTCCTTATGCAATGAGGGCAAGAATGGCGCTGTATTATAGTGGGATTAATTGCCAGCTGCGAGAGGTATCCTTGAAAAATAAGCCATCTGCATTAATTGATATATCCCCAAAGGCTACAGTTCCGGTTATGCAGCTCCCGTGTGGGACCATAATTGATGAGAGCTTAGATATTATTTATTATGCAATAAACCAAAACGATCCAGAAGGAATAGATAATTTTTCTGCTAACTTAAGGGCGCAAATAAATGAACTTATAGCAAGTAATGATTCGTTATTTGCTTCTTTGCTTCATAAATATAAATATTTTGAAAAATATCCAGAAGGCTCGCAAAAAGCATATAGAAAGCAAATTGAAGAGGGTTTTCTGGAAAAGTATGAACAAATGCTAGAAAGGAGCGAGTACTTATTTGGACAAAAGTCCATAGCAGATATAGCAATTTTGCCATTTATTCGTCAATTCGCTTTTGTAGACAAAGAGTGGTTTTTTGGCGGTAAGTATAAAAACCTTATTAGCTGGCTTAATAAAACGATAGAAAGCGAAGTTTTTGATAATATTATTTTAGCAAAACACGATCCTTGGAAAAAAGGAGATGACGTTGTTTACTTTATTTAAGCTTCTCTTTGGAATTTTATTGAAAAATACTTATAGATTTTGTATATATGAGGCATAATAAATTTGCTTATGAATCATGATGACGTAGCCATTTGCTTGCAAATTACATATCGCTTCTGTCATGGATTTATTTAAATCTATTGTATTAAATATTCTTATTTACACGCTTGATTTTGAGAGAATTCATCAATGAATAAATTAATATATTATTTCGGTTGTGGTAGTGCTGAAGGCGATGCTTCCATGAAAAATATCCTTGGAGGCAAGGGCGCTAATTTAGCTCAAATGTGTAAATTAGGTTTACCAATTCCTCCGGGTTTTACGATTTCTACTTCTTTATGCCATTCAAGTGCAGAAAAACAGTCGCATTTTACTCCTAAGTTTGAAGAAGTAATTAAGCAATATATAAAGCAGCTAGAAAAGGATACAAAAAAGGAGTTTGGTTCAAACAACAATCCGCTTTTACTATCGGTGCGTTCTGGTGCTAAGGTTTCTATGCCTGGCATGATGGATACTATTTTAAACCTAGGGATGAACGATGAAACGGCAAAAGCATTAGCACACAAAACGCAAAACCCTCGTTTTGCATATGATAGCTACAGACGTTTTTTGGAAATGTACGGTAACGTCGTATTAGGCATTTCTAGCTACCTATTTGAAGAAGTTTTTGAAAATCATAAAGGAAATAATAACATTATTAAGGATAGTGATGTAACTATCGAAGTTCTTTATGAAATAGTAGAAGATTTTAAAAAAATTATCGAAAAGCAAATAAGAAAGCCATTTGAATCAGATCCATATCTCCAGTTAAAAGCGGCAATTGAAGCGGTATGGAAGTCTTGGAATTGCCCACGTGCAATAGCTTATCGTAAAATTAATAATATTAGTGATGATATTGGGACGGCTGTGAATGTGCAATCTATGGTATTTGGTAATAAAGGAGAGAGCTCTGCTACTGGAGTAATTTTTACTAGGGACCCTTCTGATGGTAACAAAAAGATATTTGGTGAATTCCTGGTTAATGCGCAAGGCGAAGACGTAGTAGCAGGAGTCAGAACACCTGCACCAATTATAGCTAATAATTCTGGCGATGGAAGTTCTATGCAAGAATGCATGCCAAAACAATATGATGAACTCGTAAGTGTATGCAAAAAATTGGAAGAACACTTTAAAGATATGCAGGATATTGAGTTTACAATCGAAGAAGGAAAGCTTTATATTTTGCAAACAAGAAGTGGCAAAAGAGCAGCAGCAGCAGCAATAAAAATTGCAGTTGACATGGTTGCAGAAGGGATGATTTCAAAAGAGGAGGCGCTTATGCGTATTGATCCTGAATCACTCAACCAATTGCTTCATACGGCAATTGATTATTCTGCGAATCCAAACGTTATAGCAACTGGCCTACCGGCTTCTCCTGGTGCGAGCAGCGGTATTGCTGTTTTTTCTCCTTTTGATGTTGAAGAATTGGCCCATCACCATAAAGTTATATTGATCAGAAACGATACCAGCCCGGAAGATATTAAGGGTATGCATTTGGCAGAAGGTATACTTACTTCTCGAGGCGGCATGACATCACATGCTGCTGTTGTAGCTAGAGGAATGGGAAAACCATGCGTATGCGGTGTAAAAGGTTTGATAGTAAATGAAAAACAAAAATTACTAACAACTGCTAGTGGGCATAAAATCAAGCAAGGTCAGCAAATTACTATCGATGGTGGAACTGGCAAAGTTATTATCGGAGATGTGCAACTTATTCAACCCAAATTCTCTGGTGAATTTAAAACAATTTTAGAATGGGCTGACGAGATAAAAGACTTAGATGTCAGGGCAAATGCAGAAACTGCACTTGATGCTTCTGTTGCAATAGAGTTTGGTGCAGTTGGTATTGGCTTGTGTCGTACTGAACATATGTTCTTTGATGATAATAAGATTCCTTTAGTCCGGGAAATGATTATCGCCCAAGATAGTGATCATAGGCAAAAAGCGATTGATAAGCTCAGGCCGCTGCAAATTCATGATTTTAAATTGTTATTTGAAATTATGAATGGAAAACCGGTTAATATTCGTCTCCTTGATCCGCCATTACATGAATTTTTACCTACTGAAGAAAAAGATAAAGAAATACTTGCTGAAATTCTAAATGTGCCAATGTCTGTTATAGATCATAGGTTACATTCGCTGCATGAGCTTAATCCGATGTTAGGCCATCGTGGATGTCGTTTAGGAATTTCTTTTCCTGAAATATATATCATGCAGGTTGAAGCAATGCTTCATGCAATAAAAATTATAAAAAATGAGCAGGGTATAGATAGTAAATTAGAATTAATGATTCCACTTATAAGTGACGTTAACGAGCTAATTAAGCTAAAAAGTCATATCAAAAAAACTATCGAAGAAATGGAAGCTAAGTATTCAATAAAGTTTAATATAAAGCTAGGTACCATGATTGAACTACCAAGAGCTGCTCTGACTGCAAATGAAATAGCTAAACACGTAGAGTATTTTAGTTTTGGTTCAAATGACCTAACTCAGACCACATACGGTATTTCTAGAGATGATGTTGGCTCATTTTTACCAGATTATATTGAACAAAAGATTTTTAGTCATGACCCATTTATTAAAATTGACGTTAATGGCGTTGGAGAATTAATTAAAATAGCAATTGATAGAGGAAAGAAAGCTAATAATGCAATTACTCTTGGTGTCTGCGGTGAACATGCTGGTGATCCATCTTCTATTGATTTTTTTCATGAGGCTGGTCTGGATTACATTTCCTGTTCTCCTTATAGAATTCCAATCGCAAGAGTTGCTGCAGCAAGAAGCAAAATCAAATTATCAAAAGGTATATAGTGGCTTTTCAGGATAATCTAAATAAAATATTAGTAAGGCAAAAAGAATTGTCTGATAAACTTTCTAGCGGCATAGCTGGTGACGAATTTGTAAAAGCTTCAAAAGAATATTCAGAGCTTGAGCCAATTGTAGAGAAAGTAATAAACTATAATAAGGCCGTGTCGGACTTAAAAGACGCTAAAGAAATGTTAGCTGAAAAAGGTCTGGATTCTGAAACTAAGCATATGATTGAAGAAGAAATCAGGGAGCTGAATTCCAGAATACCGGATCTTGAGTATCAAGTGAAAATTGCCTTACTTCCAAAGGATGAAGCCGATAGCAAAAGTGCTATCATTGAAGTTAGAGGTGGAACAGGGGGCGAAGAAGCAGCTTTATTTGCTGCGGATTTATTTGAAATGTATCAAAGATATGCAGCGCTTAAAGGTTGGAAATTTGAGGTATTATCTATTTCTGAAATTGGAGTAGGTGGATATAAAGAGGCTTCAGCATCTATCAAAGGTGATGGGGTGTTCTCTAGGCTTAAGTTTGAATCTGGAGTCCACAGAGTGCAAAGAGTTCCAAGCACAGAATCTAGTGGCAGAATACATACATCAGCTGCAACAGTAGCTGTGCTTCCTGAAGTGGAGGAAGTGGATATAAAAATCGAGGATAAGGATTTAAGGATCGATACGTACCGTGCTTCTGGAGCTGGTGGTCAGCATGTTAATACCACGGATTCTGCAGTAAGGATAACGCATATTCCAACGGGTGTGGTAGTAGCAATCCAAGACGAAAAATCTCAGCATAAAAACAAAGCCAAAGCTCTAAAGATTATCAGGTCAAAAATATATGAAGAAGAGAGATTAGCTAGAGA
>JANQTT010000036.1 GCA_030731565.1 Rickettsiaceae bacterium
CCTAACTTTAAAAACATATTAAAATGGAACGAAAACAAAAATAGAACTACTCCTTCTAACAGCCAAATAGGTGCTGTAGTTTTTCTTTTTAAGTTATACCTAATTATTATGTTCACTTCTTTTTACCATCCTATTTATCAAAACTATACTCTTGGCCTTCATTGTAAAAAATATATAGTATCGATAGACTCTGCAGTTTATAGACAAGCTGAAATTGATCGTGATATAAGCAGCTGCTCACTCTTCATCCAGAATGCGCATATTGTCTTAACCTTAAGGTCTTTAATGGCGCGAAAACCCACCCTTTCCTTTTAAAACTTTCTCTAAAACTAAACAACACAAACAATTAGAAAAATTATGTCAGTTATGGACTCGGTATTTAGTATTATTACATTTTTAGATGATTTTTATTGGAAGTATATCGGATGGGGATTAATTACTTCGGCTGGTATTTATTTAACGTTTATTTCGCGTGGCTTTCAATTTAAGGCATTATTTAATTTTTGCACTAACATCAAGGAAATTTATTCGGAAGGCAGCAAAAAGTCTAATGATGGGATTCACCCATTCAAACTCTATTTTGCATCAGTCGGGGGAATGGTCGGTCTCGGTAATATAGTATTTATTAGCACCGCGATAATGATTGGAGGCCCAGGAAGTATTTTTTGGACTATTCTAGCTTCGCTTAGCGGGATGTTATTAAAATATTCTGAAATTTATCTAGGGGTTAAATACAGGATTCAAAATCCAAATGGTGGATTTAATGGCGGCCCTATGTACTTCCTGCAAAAAGCATTTAAGCCAAAAGTTTTTGCATACGCTTTTGCATTTCTTTTATGCTTATATGGGGTTGAAATATCAAACTTTCTTATTATTGTCGACCGAATAGAACATAGCTTTGAATTTAATAGATATATTATAATTTTAGCTTTGCTTTTCGCTGTTTTATATTCATCAATGGGCGGGATCAAAAGGCTTGCAAATATATGCACATTAATTATGCCTATTTTTATGCTTAGTTATATTATTTTCTCATTATACATAATTGCTTGTAACATGAGCTTACTTCCCGAGTTTTTTAAAACCGTTTTAGTATCTGCATTTACAGGACATGCTCAAATCGGAGGTTTTGTAGGTAGTACTATGATTTTATCTGCATACCTTGGTATCTCGAAAACTGTATATTCGGGCGATATTGGTATTGGGTATGACTCGATTGTACAGAGCGAAACCAGAATAGCTAATCCTAAAAAACAGGCAACTTTGGCTATTTATGCATTATTTACTGATACTTTAATATGTATTTTAACTAATACAATGATTGGAGTAACCGGAACTTGGCATACATTGAACCACTTAATCCCCTCAGACGTAGTTGCACAGTTATTATCCAGCTATATACCATATAGTGATTTATTTATGACTTTATTGCTTTTTTTCGCCGGATTCACAACAATAATTGCCTACCTTTCTGCTGGCACAAAATGCGCACAGTTTATTAATCCTAAGTACGGAAAAACAATATACTTGATGTATGCTATTTTTGCCTTTATATTCTTTTGTAATTTTTCGCAAGTAAATGTTATGATAATAATGGGTCTCTTGAGCGGCTTGCTAGTATTGCTTAATGTATCCGGAATATTAAAACTTAGAAAAGATATAGAATTTTAATAAAACATTTTTAAAGGTTGGTTTGTAATGATTAAAAAGCTTAGCATATTTTTAGTAGTAATATTTATTACAGCTATTTCTGGATGGGTCTATTTAGCTGATAAGTTTGAAAAAATTGCCACGGAAGAAATATTACCAAAATTACAAAAAACCGAATCTTTAGTCTCTATAGATCAAGATTCTATCGTAATTGATAAATACAAATTCAAACTAACTCTGCAAAATGTTACTGCTTTCCCAAACTCAAAGTTATTTAAAATTCATGCAGATAAAATCATTGTATGCTATAACCCTTTTTTAGATAGCTTAAAGGCACAAATTACTGGAGATAAATTAACAGTTGGCGAAGAAGACCTAAAAATTTATTTTCCCTCGCCTAACCACGTAATTAACTTTAACCGTTCTTTATTAAAACATGATTTAGAACAGTTTGAAATTTCTATTTTATCAAAAGACTCATCGATATATTTTGCTAATGATGATAAGTTTATTTCAAAATCAGACGACTCGATAATAACTATATCTAATTCACTTGATAACGATATGTACAAAATGCACTTTGGAATGCAAGTTAGTGCATTACAAGTGAATCCAGAATCTCAATTTTTATTAAAAGTTTTAAATCAAATACTACCCAACCTAGAGCAAAAACTCGATAATTATTATGATAATTATTATTACGATATACTAAACGAGACAGGCCCGTCTAACTGTCAGGCAAATTATTCAATTCAACTTAAAAAAGACCATGTACATAGCATTATTGCAGTCTTAAAAGGCGAAAAAGATATTAAAGAAGTGCTGAATGAGTTCTCTTTTACAAAAGATATATATTCTGTAAGTATCAGTGAATCATTGAAAAACTCATCTATAAACTACTCTGGAAATATTAGTTTCTCTGGAAATGGTGAAAAAATAAATGCTGGAATCGATGCAACATTAAATAATAGTTATAATGAAGGACAGAAATCAGAAATCATTGCTGTGTTTAATAAAAACCTATTAAATGGCTCAAAAATGCTAAGCAAAGAAAATCCTTCAATGGTAGAAGACAGGCTTAACGTGGAAGATTTTACAAAAATTTCAGAAATATTGACTAATATCGATAAAACGCAATTCAAAATTGATGTTGAATATGATATTAAGTCAAACAATTTACAACAAGAAATCTTATTCTCCCTTAATGATTTTAATATGAAATCCGAAGGTAGAGTTAACGACAAAGTTTATAATGGTACTATTGAGATATCAGATCCTAAATTATTAACTGATAGTATTCCACACATGTATGAAAATGCTCTGCGTCCGATTTTTGCAAAATTAGCTGACAGTAGCGAAGATAAAAAAACCGTTGATGGGTACGACAAGATTGCTAAAAATATTCAAGAAAATGGGCTTAGCTCATTATCAGCTCTCCATAAAGGCGATGGTGAACTAAAAGAAAATAGTAAATTAGTCACTGAATTAATATTTGATCCAACCGGCTTCAAATTCAAAATAAATGACAAAGGCTTTTTTGAGATTTTGACAGATGAGAGGATAGCAAAGTTTCTTGAAAACTTACCTTATGAAGATAAAGCAGAAAATAAATAGCATGTCTAGCAAGGTCGCGCCTCTTAGGGGAATGAAGGATTTACTGCCAGAAGATTTTAGAATCCATAAACATATTGAAGCAACAGCTAAAAAAGTATCTGAGCTTTATGGTTATGAAGGATTCGAAACTCCTTTGCTAGAAAATGCGCAAATCTTCGACAGAACTCTTGGAGATACTTCTGACGTTGTAAGCAAAGAAATGTATTCTTTCGCCGATAAAAAAGGCAGAATAATTGCCTTAAGACCTGAATTTACCGCAAGCATTGTCCGAGCATTTATTTCAAATGGCCTAAAACAAAACCTGCCGTTAAAGTTATTCTCATCTGGTCCTGTATTTAGATATGACCGCCCACAAGAAGGTAGGCAAAGGCAGTTTCATCAACTAAATTTTGAATATATTGGTGCTATTGGTCCATATTCTGATGCTGAAACAATCAGCATGGCTTCAAGAATTTTAAAAGAATTGGGATTAACTGATGATATTACATTAGAACTAAATTCTTTAGGATGCGCCGAATCAAGGGCAAAATATCAATTAACATTGATCGAGTATTTCAAAAAATACGAAAACGAATTATCAAGCGATAGTAAACACCGTTTAGAAAAAAATCCTTTAAGAATTCTGGATTCAAAAGATGCGGGAGATAAAAAAGTTGCAGAAAATGCTCCAGTCATAACAAGTTATTATACTAAAGATGCAGCTAAGTATTTTGATGAAGTAAAATCATACCTGGATATTCTAGATGTAAAATATCACATCAATCCAAGGCTTGCTCGAGGTTTAGACTATTATTGCCATACTGCATTTGAATTTATCACAAATAAATTAGGCGCTCAAGGCACGCTCCTAGCAGGAGGAAGGTATGATGGCCTAACAAAATTAATGGGCGGCGAAGAAATACCGGCGATAGGTTTTGCAGCTGGCATTGAAAGGATCGCTCTAATGGGTAATTTTAAACCAGAAAAATCTCGACCAACAATAATAATGCCTATAGGAGATGAGTGCTTTAATTACTGTATAAACCTTGCAAAGCAACTAAGGAATAAAAACATCGTGACTACTATATCTTCCAGCGGTAAGATTAGTAAGCGAATGCAGAGTGCCTTAAGCAGTAAGGCTAAATATGTAATTTTTATTGGATCTACTGAGCAAGAAAAGGGTATATGCAAACTGAAAGATCTTGACCAGAATTCAGAGCAGGAAGTATCTATGTCTCAACTCGCTGATATTATTCTTACAATATAAAGAAGAATAGGTATAAATTTTGCAAATATTCAATATCATGATGTCAAGAGAACTAGGCGGCATTCAGCAAGCTTATATCGACTACAGCGAAGCTTTATTATCTCAAAACCATAAAGTAATTAATATAGCAAGCACTAAAGCGCAAATAAATAGCAGACTTCTCCCTAAGCATACTCTACCAAATCTTGCCCCTTGGTGTTTTTTATCAAAAATATTCCTAAGTATTTTGATAAAAAAATACAAACCAGATATTATTATTTGCCATGGCAATAGAGCAATCAATTTTGCATGCGGAAGCGTTAAACCTAATCATACAAAAATTATTGGCGTTGCACACAATTATAGTTTTAAAAAGCTAAAAAAATGTGATTTTATAATTGCTCTCTCCGAAGACTTAAAAGAAAACCTTATTAAGAATAATATATCGCAAGACAAGCTATTTAGCTTACCGAATATGGTAAGAGTAGAAAAACCATATACTCCAGTTTCATTTAAAGATCCTGTCACTATAGGAGCGCTAGGACGTTTTGTAAAAAAGAAAGGTTTTGCTTATTTAATAGAAAGCATAAAATTAATAAAAGAATCAGGTCGTAATATCAGACTGATCATTGGAGGGGATGGAGAAGAGCAAGAACGCTTAAAACAGTTAGTCAATAATTTAGGCTTAGATAAAGAAATTAGCTTTGCTGGGTGGGTTAATGATAAAGAAGCATTTTTTGATCAAATTGATATTTTCTGCCTTCCATCTATTAGCGAACCATTCGGCATCATCTTACTCGAAGCAATAGAGCACTCAAAACCAGTTGTAGCAACAAACTCAGGCGGCCCTCAAGAAATCATTCGCCATAAACAAGATGGATTTATTGCAAATATTAATTCAGCAAAAGAGTTAGCGAAGTATCTTAATATACTAATAAACGATCATAAGCTTGCTAGTAATATGGCAAAATCTGCATACAATAGACTCAAAACAAATTATGATATAAGGATGGTTGCAAAGCAATTATCTGAAATAGTAAGTAACTTTAGATTATAAATAATAATGACTTTTAATTCTAGTAAACTAAATAATGGCCTGAATATCGTTACTTATTCAATGCCTCATGTCAACTCTGTTTCTATTAATATAATAGTAAAAGTAGGCAGCAGCTCCGAATCTGAAGAAGAGTCTGGGATTTCCCATTTTCTTGAGCATATGGCATTTAAAGGAACAAAAACAAGGTCAGCTACTGAAATAGCAAAAGAATTTGATAGTATAGGAGGACATTTCAATGCTTATACGAGCAAAGAAAACACCGTTTACTATACAAAAGTACTAAGGCAACATACAAACCAAGCTATCGACATATTAGCAGATATTTTACAAAACTCATTATTTGCAGAAGAAGATATAAAAAAGGAATTAAGCGTCATTTCTCAAGAAATTGCAGGCGTGAGAGACTGCCCTGATGATCTGGTTTTTGAAAATTTCTATGAACTGGCTTATAAAGACCAGCCTCTGGGACGATCTATACTTGGAACATATGATAATATTGCAAAATTTGACAAAATCTCATTTCAAAACTATATAAACAAACATTATTGTGCTGAAAATATTTACATTTCAATTGCTGGTAATATCGACCATACTGAGTCAGTTAATATAATACAAACTTTATTCTCTTCCTTTTCTTCTGGTTCTTCTGAAAAACAAAGAAAAGCCATATACTCTGGCGGATTTAAAGTTACAAAAAAAGCTCTTGAACAAACAACAATTGCTCTCGGGTTTGAAAGCGTATCATACCAAAATTTGGAAGATTTTTACCACGCGCAAATTCTATCTATTATCTTAGGCGGAGGTCTATCATCCAGATTATTCCAGACTATACGCGAGGAGTATGGACTAGCTTATGGAATTGGTAGCGGGGTGAATGCTTTTTATGATACTGGTATTTTTAGTATTTATGCAGCTGCTGACCATAGACATGTAAAAATAATGGTTGACAAAATAGTTGAAGAAATAAATAAAATTAAAGTAAATATTTCTGAAGATGAACTGATTAGAGCAAAAGCACAAATTGAATCAAACATTTATATGGCCGAAGAAAAAACCGAATATAAATCCGAAGAAGTTGGCAAGAACTTTGCACTATTTGGCAAATATTTTTCAGCAAAACAAGTAATTGACATTGTTTCTGCTACTCAAATTAAAGATTTAAAATCTAGTGCAAATAAAATTTTTAGCACACCGCCAACACTTGCTACAGTAGGCGATAAATTAGATAATTTCGATTTTAATAATATGTGTAATAAGCTACTAAAATAATAGTATCTTTCTTTAAAAAGATACTATAGTATTTTAATTAATTTTAACAGAAGACTAATGCTATGTTTCCTAATAAAAAACCAAAATTACTTGATTCAACACTTGCTTCAGAAACGCTAAAAAAAATTGGCCAAAAGCGTAAAAACGGCAAAACAAAAATATCTGAACTCATGGAAGACTTTCACGAAAATGGCATTTTACTTGCCATGGTTTTTTTTGCTCTTCCAGTTGCTGTACCACTTCCTTACCCTCCTGGATTTACTACTATTATGGGAGTTCCTTTAATTGTTCTTTCAATTCAAATGCTTCTTGGAAGTAAAAAAGTGCGTTTACCAGAAAAAATTAACAATTACGAACTTAAAAACTCAACCTTAACAACAATCAGCGACAAAATTGTTCCTATAATTGAAGCAATTGAAAAATACGTAAAGCCGAGGTTTTCTTTTGCTCGTTCCGTTTATTGTGAACAATTCGTTGGCCTAGTATGCTTAATTGCCGCAATTTCAGTTGCCCTGCCAATTCCACTAACAAACGCAATTCCGGCGTTAGGAATCACTATTATGGCTCTTGGCCTACTTAATCGCGATGGAATAATTATTATAGCTGGATTCTTTGCAACAGTAATTGGAGTAATTATAGCTATTAGCGCTATCGTCGCAAGCTGGATGGCTATTAAATACCTATTTCTTAGTATTTTTTAATATGAAAGAAAAAATATACAAAGGTACTTCTAAGACTTTATACCAGTCTGAAGAGGATTATGCACTGATTATGTCTTTTGACGACTCAATTAAAAAAGCTAATAAAGAAATAATTAACATATCTGGCAAAGGTGTAATCAATAATAATATATCAGCATATATAATGCAAAAATTAGATATGATTGGAATTGAAAACCACTTCATACAAAAGAATAACATGCGCCAACAACTAGTGCAATTTGTTGACGTATATCCTATTCAAGTGCATATTTGTACGATAGCCTGCGGAAGATATGTAACTGATTTTGGCATGGAAGACGGTTTTGTTTTTGAATCTCCTATTGTTGATTTTAGGGTCAAAAATAAGGACTTGAATTATCCAATTATAAATGAAGAGCAAATACTCAGCTTTGGCTGGCTTAGCAAGAAAGAGCTACGCGATCTAAAAAATAAAGCTATAAGGACGCATGACTTCCTCTCAGGCCTATTTGCAACAGCTGGGATTAGGCTTGTTGATATAAAACTAGAATTTGGCCGTGTTTTTAATGGCGAAGATTTTATTACCATGCTTATAGACGAGGTATCACCTGATACATGCAAGCTTTGGGATATGGAAACAAACGAAAAACTTTGCTACGAAGTTGCTGAAGAAAATCCTGAAAAAACCCTCTTCGCATACCAAGAAGTAATGGATAGACTAAACATTAGACAGTGTAAACAAAGTTAAAAAAGTCAGGTTTTTGGACCTTTGCAGGCACTCCCTAATGTAAAACTACAAAATCTTATAAAAATGAGTTTGACTTTTTGATCAAGTATTTATATACTCGCCAGTCAAAGAACTTAAACTCTAATAGGTATATTTAAGTGACAAAAATTATTAAAGCAAAATATAAAGCCAGCAGAAGGCTTGGAACAAGCATCTGGGGTGATGGTAAAGACCCTTTCCACACAAGAAATTTCCGTCCAGGTCAGCATGGCCCTACAGGAAGAGTAAAAACTTCTGACTACGGCGCTCACCTACAAGCCAAACAAACTGTTAAAAATCACTATGGGCGTATTACTGAGAAGCAATTCAGAAATACTTTCAAAGTCGCTGCTAAAATGAAAGGTAATACTGCTGAGAATTTTGCAGGTCTACTTGAAAGCAGATTAGATATGGTTGTTTACAGAATGAATCTTGCGCCAACTATCTTTGCTGCAAGACAACTTGTTTCTCACTGTAACGTTAGAGTTAATGGTAAAAAAGCAAATATCCCTAGCTTAAGATTAAAAACTGGTGATAAAGTTGAGCTTAAAGAATCAGCAAAACAAATCACTGTTTATATAGAAGCTGCACAAAAACAAGAAAGAACAGTTCCTGAATATTTAACAATGGATCCTGGCTCAATGGCTGGTGAATATGTTAGAACTCCTATGATTTCTGATATACCTTACCCATTCGAACCAAATTTTGGTAAAATTATTGAGTATTACTCTCACTAATAATGAAAAAAGCGGAGCAGAAAGCTCCGCTTTTTCTTTTTTGTTAATAATAAGAATTATTATTAACGGCTTGGTAAACAAGCTTTTGCACTATTGCATCACACCAAATCTTTAGCTTGTCTTTTCCGTCGTAGTATAATCACTATATTTTTACCTTTTGAATTTTATAAGGCATTCCTTAATTTACTAATATATGAAGGAACCTACAAAAATAGGTAATAAAATAAATTTACGGTATAAATTATGAAACGCCACATTTTTCTTTATGGATTTTCAATATTCTCAATGTTTTTTGGTTCTGGCAATTTAGTATTCCCACTTATGGTTGGTGTAAATAATGCTGATAATTGGCTTGCCGGTTTTATTGGATTTTTCTGCACTGGTATCGTTCTCCCTTTTTTAGGATTATTTGTTATAAAGCTCCATAGAGGAAACTACGAAAGCTTTTTTGGAGAAGCTGGAAGCATTGCAAAATTTGCAATTCCATTCTTCACCCTATCGTTACTTGGAGCATTTGGGGTTATCCCTCGTTGCATAACAGTTGCACATGGTGGGCTAGAATTCCTTTACAATAATATCTCTTTACTTTCTTTTAGTTTTATATTTTGTGCTGCTTGTTATATTATTTGTTTAAATGAAAAACTAATGTTTAATATTCTTGGCAAGTTCCTTACTCCAATATTGCTATTATTTTTAAGTGTCTTGATTATAGTTGGAATATATTCAAGCACACCAATGCCTACTGATTATTCAGCAACTGGTGGAAATTTTATAGACGGCTTTTTTCAAGGATACGCCACGATGGATCTCTTTGCGTCTTTCTTTTTCTCTAGCTTAATTTTTAAGCAAATAGAAGTGCTTATTGAGGAATCAAATGAACATTCAATTATCAAGGCAGCGCTTGGGCCAAGTATATTTGGAGCTGCACTACTTGGGATAATTTATTTTGGGTTTGTTTACCTCGGAAGCCACTACAAACACTTAGCTACAGGCCTACCAGGAGAACTAATCCTTCCGGCTATTGCAAATCATTTACTAGGCAAAAACGGTGCATTATTTATTGCTATTATTATCATTTTCTCATGCTTAACAACAGCTGTAGCACTGAATAGTATATATACAAAATATTTATGTACCTTTAAGTCTATTGGAAACAGAAAATTTAAAACCGTCTTGCTGGCAACTACTGCGCTATCGTTCATAATATCTTTACTAGATTTTGATGGAATAGCAGCCATCCTAGGCCCATTACTAGAAATCTCATATCCGGGATTAATAGTATTGACTATAATATCAATCTGCACAAAGAAGCATCAATCACTCAAAATGATCAGCTTCTATGCAGTAATAGCTTTTATGCTTTTGATTTAAATATAGTAAATTAACTATATACCACATAAATGTTAATATTATCATCTGATAATCCCTGTAAATCAGATGATAATTTTTCAACTATTCGAATGTCTGAGGACGAAGTCACGTGCTTTAAATCTGCAATAAGGCTATCGGACAATTTGCTACCTTGGACTTCTATGTATTCAATTGGCGCTTTGATAGATAAATTATCTTGTGCTTTAAGCTTACGAACTAGCTCAAGAATAGATAAAAGGCTTTCGGATTCCTTAACTTTAACTTCATCAAAATGAATATTTAATTTTGGCCAATTACCACGAGTGTGAATTGATTTATTAGAATATAAAATCTGATATATTTCCTCAGTAATATGCGGCATAACTGGAGCAAATAGTTGCAGAAGTGTTTTCAGTGTATGGTAAAGCGTAAGCCTTGCGCTTAATGCTCCCTCTGGATCTTTATTTTCTTCATCGTATGCCCTTGTCTTAGTTATCTCTAAATAATTATCGCAGAATAATGACCAGAAAAAACTTTCAGTCTTGTGCATTGCTGTAGAATATTCGTATTTTTCATACTCAGAAGAGGCGTAATCTACTAATTCAGACAATTTAGAAATAAAATATTTATCAAAGTCCGAAGTAATTTTTGCCTTTGCTTGATCTAAACTTAATTCTTTGTCACTATCCGGTATTTTATCAAAAGCTAAAGAGACAAATTTTGCTGCGTTCCATAATTTGTTTACTAAACGCTTACCGTTTTTTACCACATCCTCGGAGTAAGCAGTATCAGATCCAAGCTTTGAACTCGACGACCAATAACGCACTACATCCGCTCCATGCTGCTCTAAAATAACTCCAGGAACAACAATATTACCTTTAGATTTTGACATTTTGCTTTTATCAGCAGCTAAGCACCAACCACTAATCATAATATTTTTCCATGGCAAAGTATCTTGGTGCAAGTGGCTTTTTAGCATTGTGTAATAAGCCCAAGTCCTTAAAATCTCGTGCGCTTGTGGACGAAGATCGGCTGGAAATAATTTATTATGCCTCTCTTTATCTATCATAAAACCATTGGCAATTCCATGCGAACTTAGCTGAGGTGAAACAGAACTAGTTGACCAGGTATCCATAACGTCTCTATCAGGTTCTACTTCATCTAAAGTATAACCCACAGGCGCACTACGAAGTGGATCTACTGGCAATTGATCAACCGATGCTAGCAAAACTTTCCCCTCTTCTCCTGATCTTTTTGAATACCAAACAGGAAATGGAACACCAAAATATCTTTGCCTTGAAATACACCAATCAAGCGCCACTCCTTGAGTCCAACTATCCAATTTTATTTTCATAGATTCTGGATACCATTTCAGTTCATTAGATTTTTGTAAAATAGCATCTTTATGTTCAACCGATTTGATAAACCATTGAGGTGTAGTTAAGATCTCAAGCGGCGATCCAGACCTTTCAGCGCATTTTACAGTTTGAGTTTTTTCCGTTTGGCCAAGTAGCAATCCTTCATTCTTTAGAAGCTCGATTATTTTCTCCCTTGCGGCTTTAATCTTTAATCCTTCTATTTGAGAAGCAAAGCTTTGCGCTTTTTCAATATCTAAGCAACTCTGATCAAACTCGATATGATCAACAGTTCCCCATTTAGTAAAGATGATTTTTGTAGGAAGCTTATGCTTTCTCCACCATTGAATGTCCGTTTGATCGCCAAAAGTACAGCACATAACAAGGCCTGTTCCTTTCTCAGGATCTACCATATCGTCAGGCAAAAGAGGCACTTTAACGTCAAATAATGGAGAAATAGCAAATTTGCCTTCTAAATCTTTGTATCTTTTATCATCCGGATGAAAAAATACTGATACACAAGCAGGGAGCAGCTCCGGCCTTGTAGTAGCAATTACTATTGGCTTTCCATCTTCTGTTATAAACTGAATATCATTCATAAAGGTAGTTTGCTCTTTATCTTCAATATCAGCTTGAGCAAGAGCTGTTTGATCTACCGGATCCCAAAGCATTGGTTGTGAATCACGGTAAATCTGTCCCTTTTGTATCAAGTCTAGAAATGACATTTGTGAGATTTTACAAGAAGTATCGCTTATTGTTCTATATTCAATATTCCAATCAACAGAAAGTGCTATACTGTTAAAGAGTTCCTGAAATTTCTTTTCTTCATCCTCAACAACATCTTTGCATATTGCAATAAATTCTTCACGATTCATGTTGCTGGCTTTTACCTGCTTTTTTTTCTCAACTAACCTCTCTGTAGGAAGTCCGTTATCATCAAAACCCATCGGATAAAAAACGTTCATGCCTTTCATTCTCTGGAATCTGACTATAAAATCAGTATGCGTATAACTATATACATGGCCAATATGCAAATGCCCAGAAACTGTAGGCGGCGGAGTGTCAACTACATATGTATTTTCACGAGATTCGTTTTTATCCCAGGAATACACCCCTTGCTCTTTCCAAAAATTTTGCCATTTTTTTTCACTTTCATTAAACTTATATTTCTTTGGAAATTCAGCCATGGTATTATCTATTGGTTTTTATTTATAAGGACTGAAATAATAGTATAAATAATCCAAAAATGCCAAATAAATCTTTACAAAACAAGCTTTCGATTATCTATCATATGACGCGTCTTGGTGCGCCTACTGGTTATCTTTTATCTTTTTTCCCAGCAACATTTGGGCTTTTACTGGCGTATCAAGAGTCAAGAAATCTTATATATATCCCAGTATTTTTTATAGGCAGCGTTCTTACAAGAAGCGCAGGTTGCATCATAAACGATCTTTTGGATCAGAATTTAGATAAAAAAGTCACAAGGACAAAGAACAGACCATTAGCAAGCGGTGCTATTTCTTCTAAAGAAGCTATTTTAATTTTAGCCATATTATTAATTTGTTCTCTAGGAATATTGCTATCCTTAAGCACTACTGCAATTTACGTAGGTATTATTGCATTTTTTATGATTTCTCTATACCCACTTATGAAAAGAATAACATATTTTCCTCAAGTTTTTCTAGGGCTTACTTTTAACCTTGGTTGCCTTATTGGTTATGCAGCAATTCAAGATAATATTTCAATAAATGCTATGATACTATATTTTGCGTGCGGCTTCTGGACGGTTGGCTACGACACTATATACGCTTTTATGGATCTTAAAGATGATAAAAAAGCTGGAATTAAATCTACAGCTTTATTATTTGAACACATGCATTATAAAACTATTATTTTAGCATTATACTTTACATTTATATTTTTGTTTGCTTTTGTAACTTGGAATATGATAAACTTTCCATTATTTACTGCTATTACTCTATGCACTATATATGCCATTTGGCTTGTTTGCACCTTGGATATCAAGCAGGAAAACAACTGCCTTATGCGGTTTAAGGCAAATAATTATATTGGTTTTATATTGTTTTTAGGGTTGCTACTTGAAAAACTCTAAAAACCATTTATATTATATATTAGATAACATATTATTTGAGGTAATTTTGTATGATAGATTTTACTAAAGCTTACGTAGGCAAAAGCCAAAAAGGTTTTGATGAGGGCCTAAGAAGCTATATGCTCAAAATATATAACTATATGGCTATGGCGCTCCTTTTAACAGGCTTAATGTCATATGGATCATTGAATTTTCCACCATTAATGAATATTATGTATAATATTGGTCCGAATGGAGAATTCCTTGGGCAAACAATGCTGGGAATGGTTATTACATTTGCTCCTCTTGGCATAGCTCTATTCTTTTTTATGGGTATGGGAAGAATGTCGGTACAAACTGCGCAAGTTACTTTCTGGGTTTATGCCGCATTGATGGGTATGTCTCTTTCAAGCCTTGGTTTCATATATACAGGGCAATCACTAGTTCGCACATTTCTAATTTGTTCAGCTGTATTTGGTTCTATGAGCTTATATGGTTACACAACAAAAAGAGATTTAACCTCAATGGGTTCATTCATGGTAATGGGACTTATTGGTTTGATTGTTGTATCTTTAATTAATTTATGGCTACAAAGTCCAGCAATTTATTTTGCTACATCTTTTGTTGGTGTTGCTGTGTTCATGGGGTTAACTGCTTGGGATACACAAAAACTTAAAGATATGTACTACACTTCAGGTGGAGGAGAATTGGGACAAAAAATGTCTATAATGGGTGCTTTTACTCTATACTTAGACTTTATTAATTTGTTCTTATACCTTCTTAGATTCTTTGGCGATAGAAGATAAATTTATAAAAAACTAAAAAAGAGCCAGCAAAGTTTGCTGGCTCTTTTTTTTAACAAAACTTATAGCCATTTATGTAATAACAATTTAATTTTGTGATATGTGCTGAGCAAAGCTCATATTTATAGGTAAGCAGAGCACAACGTACCAACTTAAAATTGTATATACTAATAGATAATAAGGATAAGCGATTAAATTATAGGAGAGCAAAAAATGAACAAAATATTATCTCTCATGTTAATAATCTTGTTTGGATTAAATATCCCAGCTTATGCTAAAAATGCATCTATTATCAATGGCAGTTCTAATTTAAAGCAGCAAGTATATGACTCTTTAGAAGTTAATGGCACTCTTACATTTACAGACCTTACTATTAAAGAGTCTCTTATTATTAATGGAAAAATTCAAGGTAAAAACTTGAAATGTAGAAACATCACATCTAACGGATCTTTCGATGTTGATGGATTTCAGGCTCAAAACGTTAAAACTAATGGCTCATTCAAAGGAATGAATATCGAAATCACAGGAAAGTCCGAATTTAACGGCGCTTTAGAAATAACAAATGGCAAATTACATAATATTCAAGTTGTAAACACACTATCTACTCTTGTCGACACCAATGTTAGCGGCAATATCAATATTAAAATAGATAAGGGGTTTGGGGTTAGACCTAGCACATCGTCAGTTCAAGTTCTAGAATTGAAAGGTAACAGCCTTGTGACCGGTGACGTTATCTTCGAAGAAGAAGGGGCAGTATATCTTTTTGATAAGTCCAAAGTGCAAGGTAAAATTGTTAATGCCAAGATAATAGAAAAATAACCTTATTAGATTTATTTATAAAAGCATTTATGCAAAATTCCTTTCATTGCCATACATTACGAACTATATTATAATCTACATCCGTAACTTATGATACATAATATATAAAAAATGAGCAATCCAACAGCTAGCATAATTATTATTGGCAATGAAATCCTATCTGGCCGCACACTCGATATAAATACTCAAGAAATTGCATTAACGTTAGGAAAAAAAGGCATTATAGTTGCTGAAACTAGGACTATACCTGATATTAAGGAAATGATTATCAAGCACGTTAGAGAGCTTAGCGCAAAGTATGATTACGTATTCACAACCGGCGGTATTGGCCCTACTCATGATGATATAACAGCTGAATCGATTGCTGCTGCATTTAACTTACCTTATACAAGAAACGAAGAAATTTATCAGATCCTAAAAGAACATTACGGCAGTATAGGAGAAAAACTAAACCAGGCTAGAGAAAAAATGGCATATACTCCAGAAGGAGCCGAACTAATTTTTAATAATGCTACCAGGATTCCCGGCTTTATAACTCGAAATGTTTTCGTTATGGCAGGAGTTCCAGAAATAATGAAAGCAATGCTCGAGTCAACTCTTCCTAAGCTAAAAAATGGTGATATAGTTGAGTCTAAAACTATTGATATTATGCTAGGAGAAAGCAAAATTGCTGACCAATTTTCCAAACTACAAAAAAAATATCCCTCTGTCGATATGGGCAGTTATCCATTTACAAAAGATGGAAAGCACGGCGCATCCTTAGTACTACGTTCCTCCGATTATCCAAAACTAAACATCGCATATACTGAACTACAAAAAATTTGCGATGATGCACTTAGTATAAAATAATAATGTTACCGTGCTTTTAAGGGTAGCATACTCTTAAAGTTAATTGTGTTTTACTTTTACAATTAATGTAATAGAAGCTTGATAATTATTTAATTTCGTGGGTAGCTGACTTTTCTACTTATGAAATCCTAAAATCTATGGCACACTTTAAACTTTCCAGCACCTTATTAACATCCTTTCTTTTGTTAAGCAGCTCTTTTCTTTACACTTCCCCCTAACTAAAAGAAGAGTGAATATCATTTAAACACAAAACCAGCACGATTTTATCAAAAAATTAAAATATACATGACTCTAAATAAAATTAGTTGCCATAAAAATAATTTGTATATAAACTTTAAGTTAAACAAGTAACTTAAGGTTAATAAAATGACAGGTATTGAAATTGTAGTTTTTGTTATTGGAGTGGTGATTCCTACTGTTTTTAAAATTGTAGATTTTGTAATCGACAGGTTTTTTCCGAATACAAAAGCTGACAATATAACTGACGTAATGGCCCCATTTATAGAAACTATTGATAATGCAAAAGATTCAAATATAGAAGTTGAAGTTGAAGGAGCAATAGAAACTGCAGAAGGAATTATCGGATAAATTAATGGTATACTAATTATGAAAAAAATAACCAACATTCTAATGTTAAAAAAGAAATCATACTTAAACCACGCTTTATATTACAAATATTTCTATCTAGGGTTATGATACCTTACATAATATTGCTTGTAATATTTATAATCGACGCACTAGATGGAGAAATTGACGATGGTTATCTTGATACAAATTTTTATATAATAGTTATGATTATGACTGGTATATTAGCAGGTATATTTTTACCTTTTTGTAAAGCAATTTTTCGAAATACTTCTTATGTTTTTCACAAGGATAAGGTAGTTTGTAATAAAGATTTTCCGTTTAAATCACAAAAAGTAATAAAATATTCTGATATTAAAGACGTTACTGTTAAACAGAATTGGTTACAAAAATTTTATGGAACAGGAACTTTACTATTATCAAATAGAAATAACGATAATTATAGCTTTGTTAGCTTAGATAAAATAATGGATGTCCAAATATTTATAAAGCAAATATGCAAAAAAATAGCTCCCTAGAACTATTAACTGAGAAAATAATTAAAGGTAGCCTTTAGAAGCCTCTAAAAATTTATTTATCATATAAAAGACTGAGCGTTTTTCTTTTTCATTTATTTTAAATAAATGCAATCCGAGTTCATGCGGGTCTACTTTCTGTCTGCCGGTAAAAATTATTTGATTTCTTTCATTCAGCCATTTGTTTATCTCTTTGTATCCTTCTGGGGATGCCTCGTAATCAGACTTATGGTTTACCATGGAATGAAATTCAGCACTGCCGGATATTGTACGGTCGCCTTTTCTGCGCAAATACATTCTATATGGTCCAGTTTTATAAAATTTTGGACCTGGAAAAATTTCCCATCCAGCATAAATTAATAGCAGCATAAAAAGTTTTTCCATAAATTGGACTTTATAATGCCCGGCTACTACCGCGGCAAGGCTCTTAAATGAATTACAATTAATTTGCCTAAAATTTATTCCATGATTTAATTTGAAATATTCAGCTACCATTTCTTGTATTCCGGCTCCTAGCGAGTTTCCTTGTAAAACAATGTTTTTATGATCAACGCCTTTATTCAGCAAGAACCTAACAACGGCAATGCCATCCTCAACAAGGTCTGATAATTCTTTTGTCTGGCCGCTACTATTATTAAAACCCTTTGGGTTAAACCCAAGTATGGTTGCGCCTGTAGCGTGGGCTTGTCTTGCCATACTACGAAAACGACCTTCATAATATTCGCCTCTACCTTGAAAGAGTATAAAATAAACTCCCTGCCCCGCTTTTCCTTCTGCAATTTGTGTATGTGGAATAATTAGCACGGAGTCTAAATTTTCTTTTCCAGAAGGAATGAATTGACGGGTTAAGCTTGTAGATTGAAATTCTTTAAAATATAGCGCGTTTTTTTGAGATTGTTTGCTAAGGAAATCAGCAAATTGCTGTTGTAAGCTCTCTCCTATATAGCCTTTCTCTTTATACCAATTTGAATATTTAGTTGGATAGAATTTATAAGCAAATAACCTGCGTAAATATAGTTTTAACATACTATTTAGGGCTGAATACTGTTTGAAGCATTTTGTTGCTGGGAATTTTCTAGCAATTTAATAGCTTCTTCGTCTTCATACCATTTACCTTTTTCAATAAGCTCGCGCTGCTGAAATTTTACTAGTTCCTCATCCGGCCTTCCCGTTACTTCTCTGCTACCTAAATATAAGACGCTTTTGAAATACATATTAAACCTTCTTAAAGCCTTATCAATGAATTTAATTTCGTATTTAATATTAGCAAATGTAATAAGCTTTTTAGGAGCAAGGTTAGCGACTTTAAATAATTCTAAAATAGTTTCGTGCTTAGTATGAGGTCCATTAAAAATTATTCCTTTATAAAATTTTGCGAACCAAGGAAATTCACGTTTTATAACCAGTTCTTCAGAGTTATTGATTTTACTGTCAAATATAACGCCTAAATCTTTTAGTTCTCTTAGCCTCTTTTCTTCAATGTTTATAAGATATATTGGCATTGAGCATATACCATATATTTTAGCCCCCTTAGCCCGGGCGCGGCTGATAAAATCAATCCACCCCTCTTCAACCAACTTCACTTTCCGCTGCCCAAACCAATTAGCAACAGCCCTGGTATACACAGGCGACTTTTCCCCTAGTGATATAAGATTACTCAAAAATATACGATATGGGTTTGAGTCAAACGAAAACATCTTTGAATTAGGCATTACCAATGTATCGTCTAATTCAATAAAAATAATTGTATCTTTATCTATCCACTCTTCTATCTTTTGAACAGTTGATGAATTCACTGAATAGGTCGTTATAAGCTCAGCTTTAGAAATTACATTAGTAAAAATAATAAATAAGCAGACAAATATTTTTAACTTATTGCTCATAAGGATCCTCTTCATCAATATTTCGCTCTTTTCTAGATACTTTATTTAATTTGTTAATTAGCCTAGTCCAGAAATCTTCTACAGTTTTTGGCGCCAGCTGTGAGTTGACCTTTTTAGATGGAGAAAATATAAATCCTTCTACCTGAATATCACGCCTTAGCGATTTGAATTGTTCTTCTATTGATTTAATAAAGCTTTCTTTTTCGTTTACGACGTAAACAACATCTGGCAAGTACTTTAATTTTTCAGCTAACAACGCTGCAAGTAGTGACTGAACCGAATTTTCTCCATTCCAAGAATTGGCTGAAAGAAGGCCTTTATAATACGTTGGGTAACTACCTTTGACTTTTTTGCCGTATTCATTAAAAATAATTTGGTTTGACCCAATAGGACTTTTTGATAAATCAATATTTTTATCTAGCAGATATGTCCAGGTCCAAACCTCTAAATAGTCTATCTTATTAAAACTGCCGGAGCAATTAGTGGTAAAAACTAGCATTGGTACATGAAGTTTTTGAATATTTTGAATAAATTTTACAACATATGGATCAGCCAATGTATGCTCATATTCAGTTAGTATCAATTCTTCTAAATACGCTTTTCTAGATAGCCTGGCTTTTTTTTCTGTTCTTTGCAAAATTGCGGAATATTTTTTATCATTAATATAAAATTCTTTATCTACTGGTTTTATTATGAACTCTTCTAAAGGCATTATTAGAAGCGTTTTTTCTGGATCCCTTTTAGATAATAATTTCAAAATTGTATTATTTATTTCTTCAATAGATGCCGCAACATAGATTTCAGCTTTAGAAACAGAAGATAATAAAATAATCAGTAAGGAAAGAACGCTTCTTATATTTTTCATATATACCATGCTTATCTATAGACCTTTAAATGTAAATCTAGGATATCATATAATACATAAAACTTTTAAAAGAAAAACAACAACTTGTTGCAATAAAATAACCTATTAGTGATCTGAATCAATAAATTTTAATTTGACATAACGGTATTACTGTACTACTATAGTAATACAACAATACAGTAATATGAGGCAATTATGGATAATGACCATCATAAAGAGAGAATAAATCTAGCCGAAGTTCTGACAATGATAGAATCAGTTCCTGAAATGGAGCAATTTTTGACCGATTTGTGCACCAGAGCTGAGCTTAAAGCTATGAAAGAAAGATGGAAAGTCTGTCAATTACTAAACGAAACTAATTTGCCTTATCGCGAAATTCATAAGCTGACAAATGCTAGCCTGACAACAATAGGCAGGGTAGCTAGATTTTTAAGAGACGAACCCTATGGAGGGTATAGAAATATTTTAAGCAAAATAAAAAAATAATATGTTTAATAAAATAATAAGCCTAATAATACTTATAATGAGTGTTTTTATATGGCAATATAATGCGGTTGGTAGTAATAAAAAAGTTAAAGTATATATAAGTCAATTAGTAGAGCACCCAGCTCTTAATGCAACAACAAGGGGGATAATCCAAGGATTAGCTGATGCCGGATATAATGAGGAAAGCAATCTAGATTTGATAATAGAATCCGCGCAAGGCAATGCTTCTCTTGCGAACCAAATTGCAAATAAATTGATCAGCAAGGACCCTGATGTAATAGTAGGCGTAGCGACAATTGCAGCTCAATCATTTTCCAAATATACAAGATCTGGTAATGCAAAACTAATCTTTTCTTCAGTTACTGACCCAGTTGATGCAGGGCTGGTCGCTAGTATAGAGAAGCCAGGTTATAACACTAGCGGTGTCTCAAATTTTGTACCGCTTGAGCCTCAGCTTGAAATGTTTCTAAAGATAAAACCGACCATAAAAAAGCTAGGTTTTTTGTACAATCCTGGCGAACTTAATTCTATAAGCCTTATAAATAAGCTAAAAAGAATTTGCCCGAATTATGGTATCGAACTTGTAACAGTTTCTGCTGGCAAAACCTCAGAAGTTTCACAAAGCGCAGCTAAGTTAGCCTCTTTAGTTGATGCAATATTTGTAAGTAATGATAACACAGCGCTGAGCGCTTTTAAGACTATTATTAAGGCAGCGAATAATGCAACTATTCCAGTGTTTGTTAGTGACACTGATATTGTAAAAGATGGAGCAGTAGCCGCCCTTGGACCAGATCAATATAACTTAGGCCTGCAAACAGCAAAAATGATAGTAAAAGTTCTTGAAGGTAATGAAATTGGAGAAATACCAGTAGAATATCCAGAAAAAGTAGGACTATATTTGAATCCAAAAGCAGCAGAAAAAATTGGAATTAAAATTCCTACAGAGTTACTTGAATCAACTTCTTATTTAATTGGATAGTATCAGCCTGAATTATGAGGTCATATATCCCAAGAATGAATATTCCCTATATATTTATTTATAAAAATATTGTTTTTTCTTAACAAAGATGTATAAAAGAGTATTACAATTTCTAAATTAATTTAATTAGTAAATATCATGCGTATACTTTCTAATATAAATCCAACATATAATTTTATTTTCAAACTAATTGATCCAGAACTCGGTCCACATTTCAATTTAGAAGAGATGAAAGGGAGTCTGACCATAACACCTGGCTATACATTTGATGATATACTGGAAGGGATTCCAAAATTCGCAAAAGCCGATATAATCGCAGTACAGAATGGAGCTATGATTACAGTAGAGAGCACTGAAATAATTCCAAGGCTTATTGCAAACAATGGGGTTATCAATGTTGATAATAAATTTCCAACTGCTGAAAAAACTGATATTGC
>JANQTT010000037.1 GCA_030731565.1 Rickettsiaceae bacterium
AGCGCCGGTCTCCAAAACCGGAGGTTGCGGGTTCGATGCCTGTCGCTCCTGCCAACTTATATAGAACTAGATAAATAATATGTTAAATAAATTAAAGCCGTTTAAATTTTTTGATCAAGTTAAACAAGAAGCAAAAAAAGTTGTTTGGCCTGAAAAAAAGGAGTTGATTGCTTCTGCATCAATCGTGATAGTAGCGGTTTTATTATTTAGTTTTGCGAGTTTAATTTTGGATTATGGTATACATAACCTAATTCGTTTTTTGTTAAATATTGGAAAGTAGCTTAAAATATGGCTAAATGGTACATTCTACATACAGTTTCTGGCTCTGAGAAAGGAGTTAAGAGAATGATCGAGGATCAGATAGTAAAGAAAAAAATGTCTGATTTCTTTGAAGAAATAGTAGTGCCTGTTGTAGAAGTGCCTGAAATAAAAAGAGGCAAAAAAGTTCTTGCTGAAAAGAAATTTATGCCGGGTTATGTGTTGATAAAGATGAATATGACAGACGAGTCATGGCATCTAGTGAAATCTGTACCAAAAATTACAGGTTTTTTAGGGAGTAAAACAACACCACAATCGCTAAGCGATAATGAAGTTAAAAGGATTTTTAGTCAGCTTGAAGCCGAGTCTAAAACAGCTAGCGTTTCTAGTCTGTATAATGTGGGAGATAAAGTTCAGGTAATTGACGGTCCGTTTGATAGCTTTTCTGGGGTTGTTGAAGAGGTGGATATTGAAGGGCAGAAATTAAAAGTTTCTGTTTCTATTTTTGGTAAAGCTACTCCAATTGAGCTTAGTTTTACTCAAGTGAAAAAGAATTAAAAGATAAAGTAATAGTTTAAGGTAGAAAGCTCATGGCAAAAAAAATTACTGGTTATATTAAGTTGACGATTCCTTCGGGAAAGGCGAATCCTGCTCCTCCTGTTGGTCCTGCTTTGGGTCAGAAAGGTGTTAATATCATGGAATTTTGTAAAGCTTTTAATGCTGAAACAAGTTCATTAGAGCCTGGTACTCCTATTCCGGTAGTCATTACTGTCTATGCCGATAAGAGTTTTACTTTTGTAACAAAGACTCCGCCTGCATCTTTCTATTTAAAGAAATTTGCAAAAATACCTAAAGGCGCTAGCGCAACAAAAAAAGAGCCTTATGTTGGCAGAGTAACTTTAGATGATTGTAGAGAAATTGCAAAAATCAAAATGCAAGATTTGAATGCGAATGATATCGAAGCGGCTGCTAAAATTATTGCAGGTTCTGCCGAATCAATGGGAATTGAAGTTGTAAAATCATCGAATTAAAAATAAGCAAATATAAATAGAAAGATTATGGGTAAAAAATTAACAGCAATAAAAAAAGATCTTGATCAGAGTAAAGAATATTCTCTCAAAGAGGCGATTTCTATTGTTAAGAAAAGTAGTTTTACTAAGTTTGATGAAACGCTGGAAATTGCAATTAATCTTGGTGTTGATCCAAGGCATTCAGATCAGATGGTAAGAGGTATGGTTTCTCTTCCGGCTGGAACTGGTAAAGATGTAAGAGTAGCGGTTATTTGTAAGGACGATAAAATTGCAGAGGCGACTACAGCTGGAGCGGATTTAGCGGGGTCAGTTGCTATTATCGATGATATAAAGGCTGGAAAAATTGATTTTGATGTTTGTATTGCAACGCCTGACATGATGGGTATGGTTGGTCAGATAGCTAGAGTGCTTGGACCAAAGGGTTTAATGCCTAATCCTAAGCTTGGAACTGTTACAGCGGATATTACTACTGCAGTTAAGAATGCTAAAAGCGGTCAGGTAGAGTATAGAGTCGAAAAGGCGGGTATTATACATGCAGGAGTCGGGAAAGTTTCTTTTTCTGAGACCGATTTGCAAAAAAATGCTCAAACATTAATTGATTCAGTGTTGAAATCAAAGCCGGCTGGTGTAAAAGGTGCATACCTAAGGAAGATACACGTGTCTTCAACAATGGGACCATCTCTTAAAGTTGATATTTCAACAATTTCACAACAGAGATAAGTATTTGGAGATATAACAGTGCTAAGATCAGAGAAAAAAACCTTTGTATCAGATTTAGAAGAAATTTATCAAGCTTCTAATTCTGTAATAATAACACACTATCACGGGCTAACTGTTTCACAGCTTACGGCTCTTCGCCGTATTTTGAAAGAGAATGGTGCGTCTTTTAAGGTAGTAAAAAATACGCTTTCTAAAATAGCGGCATCCAATGCTAAAGTGGAATATGATCCTGAGATGTTCTCAGGTCCAACTGCTATAGCTTATTCGGAAGATCCGGTTGCTGCTGCGAAGGGGGTTGTAGAATTCGCTAAAGCTAACGATAATTTAAAAATCGTTGGTGGTATAGTGAATGATAAAATTCTGGATGTAAGTTCTATTCAACAATTAGCTAAGTTGCCATCGCTTGATCAGCTTAGAGGTAAAATTGTTGGAATATTACAAGCTCCAGCTTCTAAGCTTGCTAGAGTTACTCAAGCTCCGGCTGGTGCATTGGCCAGAGTTATAAAGGCTTATGCGGAAAAAAACTAATAATAAATAATTGTCAAAGAGGAAAATAATATGGCGGATTTAACAAAGATTGCAGAAGATTTATCTTCTCTTACAGTAATGGAAGCAGCTGATCTATCTAAGCTTCTTGAAGAAAAATGGGGTGTTTCTGCTGCAGCTCCTGTGGCGGCTATGGCAGCACCAGCAGCAGCCGGCGGAGAAGCAGCGGCTGAAAAAACAGAATTTGATATTATCCTTGCTAACGTAGGTGATAAGAAAATTGATGTAATTAAGGCTGTTAGAGTTATTACAGGTCTTGGTTTAAAAGAAGCTAAGGCTCTTGTTGATGGTGCTCCATCACCTATAAAAGAAGGAGCTTCAAAAGAAGAAGCTGATAAAGCTAAAGCAGAGCTAGAAGCTGCAGGCGCTACTGTAGAAGTTAAGTAATTAAAAATAGAAAAAAAAATTGTCTTTTTTTATTTTTAAGTTTATTGACTTTATGCTGTAAAACTGATATTAGTTGCACTTCCCAATTATAAATCTTAAAAAATAAGGTTAAATTGGAGAGTGCGACTTTTTGTGCTGTTTTTAATATTGATTTTTGTCCTTTGTCGGTTGGTAATTTAGACCCAAAAACGTGATTAAAAATTGCAATAATATAGTCAAACTTATTCAATAATACACTTAAGTATAGTTGAAGTAGAAACATCTGGAGATCTTATGCCGCAATCCTTACAAACTAGTAAGAGAGTTAGAAAAAACTTCGGTAAAATCAATTTGGTAGCATCAATTCCAAATTTGATTGAAATTCAAAAAAAATCCTATGAAGATAGCTTTATGCAGCTTGGTCTGCCAGATAGCGAAAGGAAGAATAAAGGACTACAATCGGTCTTATCTTCCATTTTTCCTATTCTGGATCCTTCTGGTGCAGCTACTTTGGAGTTCGTAAAATATAGTTTTGATACGCCGAAATATGACGTTGAAGAGTGTATACAAAGAGGTCTTAGCTTTGTTGCGGGGCTGAAAGTTACTCTAAGGCTCAGCGTTTGGGAAGTGGATGAGGCTACTGGTGCAAAAGAAATCAAGGGCATCAAGGAGCAAGAAGTCTATATGGGGGATATCCCGTTTATGACTAAAAATGGTACGTTTATTATAAATGGTACTGAAAGAGTTATTGTTTCGCAAATGCATAGGTCACCTGGTGGCTTCTTTTATCATGATGATGGCAAAACGCATTCATCAGGTAAGTTTTTATATTCGGCCAGGATTATTCCTTACAGAGGTTCTTGGCTTGACGTCGAATTTGACGCAAAAGATATAGTTTATATTAGAATCGATCGAAAAAGAAAATTGCCAGTTACTACATTACTGATGGCGATAGGTATGAATTCTTCTGAAATTTTAGAAGAATATTATGAGATTGAAAGTTTTACCCATACTAAAAAGGGGTGGGTTACTAATTTTGATCCAGAAAATGTTGTAATTCAAAGATTAACTTCAGATTTAATAAATGCCGAAACTAATGAGGTATTACTCGAAGCTGGACAGAAAATCACTCCAAGATTGGCTAAGAAATTTGTAGAAAATGGCCTCAAAAAGATTTTGGTACAAAATGACGCGTTGATCGGTAGCTATATCGGTAAAGAGGTTGTTGATTCTAAAAGTGGGGAAGTGTTTGCAAAACTAGGCGAGCAAATAACTGAAGAGACTATAAAAGGGCTGATTACAGCTGGAGAAAAAACACTTTCTCTTTTAAAAATACCATCACAAAGTGATGCTTATATAAGAAACACTCTATTTGCTGATAAAAACCAAGATCAGGATTCGGCGTTAATTGATATTTTTAGAGTATTACGCCCAGGGGAGCCTGCTACGGTTGAAGCTGGACAAATGTTGTTTGACAGTTTGTTCTTTGATAGTAACAGATACGATTTATCTGAAGTTGGTAGAATTAAATTAAATTTACGTTTAGATCTGGATATTGATCCAGAAAATACCTGCCTTACAAAAGATGATATTAAAGCGATTGTAAAAGTTTTAGTTGATCTGAAAGATGGAAAAGGTTCAGTTGATGATATTGATCACTTGGGGAACAGAAGAGTTAGATCTGTTGGTGAATTAATTGAAAATCAATTCAGAATTGGCCTTGTACGTATGGAAAAATCAATTCTAGAGCGCATGAGCGTTGTAGATATTGACGCGGTAATGCCTAATGATTTGGTGAATTCTAAAGTCCTTATCTCGGTGATTAAGGAATTTTTCAGTACATCACAACTTTCGCAATTTATGGATCAAACAAATCCATTATCAGAAATTACGCATAAGAGAAGATTGTCGGCTCTTGGCCCAGGTGGTGTTAGTCGTGATAGAGTAGGGTTTGAAGTGCGTGACGTGCACCCAACTCACTACGGAAGAATTTGTCCAATTGAAACCCCTGAGGGTCAAAATATTGGTCTTATTAATTCTATGTCTACATTTGCTAGAGTAAATAAATATGGTTTTATTGAAAGCCCATATCGCAGGGTTAAAGGTGGGTATGTTACTGATGAGGTAGTATATCTTTCTGCAACTGACGAAGGCAAATATAAAATTGCTCAAGCGGATATGGAAATTGCCGCTGATGGTAAGATTAAAGCCGATATGGTGAGTTGTCGTTTTGAAACCGGGAACTTTATATCGGTTCCACCTGAAGAAGTTGAATATGTTGACGTGACTCCTATGCAGGTAGTTTCTGTTGCAGCTTCGCTTATTCCTTTCCTAGAGAATGATGATGCGAACCGCGCTTTGATGGGATCAAATATGCAACGCCAAGCAGTGCCGCTTATAACAAGTGATGCACCGCTTGTTGGAACTGGAATTGAGTCGGTTGTAGCTAGAGATTCTGGTGCTGCGGTACTTGCGCAAAATGATGGTATAGTGGTAGAAGTCGATGCTGAAAGGATAGTTGTTCAAACGCTAGAGCGTAAGAAAAACGGTTCTCCGGAAGTTGATATTTATAGTTTAATGAAATATCAGAAATCTAACCATAACACATGTATCAACCAAAAGCCTTTAGTAAAGGTTGGCCAAAATGTTAGACAAAACGAAGTTATTGCTGACGGGCCTGCTATAGATCAAGGGGAAATTGCTCTTGGGCGCAATATGCTCGTGGCATTTATTCCTTGGAGAGGTTATAATTTTGAGGATTCTATCCTAATTTCTGAAAGAATAGTAAAAGATGATGTCTTTACATCTATTCATATTGAGGAATTTGAAGTCGTAGCAAGAGATACAAGGTTAGGTCCAGAAGAAATCACACGTGATATGCCAAATGTGGGTGAAGAAGCGCTACGTAATTTGGATGAAGTGGGTATTGTGCACATCGGTGCGGAAGTGAAACCTGGTGATATTCTAGTTGGTAAGGTAACGCCAAAGAGCGAGTCTCCAATGACACCTGAAGAAAAATTACTTCGTGCAATTTTTGGTGAAAAAGCTTCTGATGTTAGAGATACATCGCTATATGTTCCACCTGGTGCTGCTGGTACTGTGGTTGAGGTGCGCGTTTTATCTCGTCGTGGTGTTGAAAAGGACGAAAGAGCAATTACAATTGAAAAGCAACAAATCGAGAAGCTGGCAAAAGACAGAGACGATGAAATTGAAATCATTGATCGTTTTGTATTTATGCGCCTGCAGAAAATCCTTGATGGTCAAGTAATTATTAGCGGTCCAAAGACTGTAAAGGCTGGCCAAAAAATAGATCAAAAGTTGTTAAGTACTCTTTCAAAAGGTCAATACTGGCAGCTAACGGTTGAAGATAATGCTGTGATGAGTGAGCTTGAGCAAATCAAACAGCAATACGATGAAAAGAAAGACGAGCTTAATAAGCGCTTTACCAGTAAAGTTGATAAGCTACAAAGCGGTGATGATTTACCGCAAGGTGCTTTGAAAGTTGTAAAAGTATTTATTGCTACTAAGCATAAACTTCAGCCTGGTGATAAGATGGCGGGTCGTCATGGTAATAAAGGTGTTATTTCACGTATTATGCCAGAAGAAGATATGCCATTCTTAGAAGACGGAACAGTAATTGATGTCGTTCTTAACCCTCTAGGTTTGCCATCCCGTATGAACGTTGGTCAAATATTAGAAACGCATTTAGGTTGGGCAGCAAAACAGCTTGGTAATAAAGTTGGTGATATGCTTGATAAATACAGCAACAACGATATTGATATTGACTCGATCAAAGATTTTGTCAGTAAAATATATGCCGGAAGCGAAGTTGCGGAGCAAGTTAAGCAGTTAAATAAAGAAGATTTAATAGAGTTTTGTGGAACATTAAAGGGTGGAGTCCATTTTGCTACCCCCGTTTTTGATGGAGCAAGAGTTGAAGGTGTTAAATCGATGCTAGAACTTGCTGGACAAAACTCATCGGGTCAATCAAGAGTAATTGATGGAAGAACTGGTGAATATTTTGATCGCAGCATTACTGTTGGTTATAAATATATTCTAAAGCTGCATCACCTTGTTGATAATAAGATCCACGCTCGTTCAATAGGTCCGTATAGTCTTGTAACTCAACAGCCATTAGGTGGTAAGTCGCACTTTGGTGGGCAGAGGTTTGGTGAGATGGAAGTATGGGCGCTAGAAGCTTACGGCGCTGCATTTACGCTTCAAGAATTGCTAACGGTAAAATCTGATGATGTTGCTGGTAGAATTAAGGTTTACGAGAATATTGTAAAAGGTGATACCAACTTTAGTTCTGGCATACCAGAGTCATTTAACGTGATGATTAAAGAATTTAGATCATTATGTTTAAATGTTCAGCTTGAAGAAGAAGAAGGTTCTGCTTAAATATTTTTGCTAATAGCGCTCAATATACTTTGAGCGCTATTAGCAGGTTAAAAACAAGAAACAAAAAATTATAAATTAAGCGCTATGATGTGCTTTTTAAGAGTTTAGTTTGAGGATAAATTCATTATGTCACAGATCAATTTTTACGGCCAATTAAGCAGTACTCAACAATTTGATCAAATCAAAATTAATATTGCTAGTCCAGAAGAAGTGCGTTCGTGGTCTTTTGGTGAAGTTACCAAGCCTGAGACAATTAACTATCGTACATTTAAGCCTGAAAAAGAAGGGCTTTTCTGCGCAAGAATTTTTGGACCAGTAAAAGATTTCGAATGTTTGTGCGGTAAATATAAGAGAATGAAGTATAGAGGCGTTACTTGTGAAAAATGTGGCGTAGAAGTTACTTCATCAAGAGTGCGTCGTGAACGTATGGGACATATCGAACTTGCAGCTCCTGTTGCTCATATTTGGTTTTTAAAGTCATTACCTTCAAGAATCAGTACATTACTCGATATAACAATGAAAGACCTGGAAAAGATCTTATATTTCGAAAATTATGTCGTTGTTGAGCCAGGCATGTCTCCACTACAAAAAGGAGAGCTTTTAACAGAAGATGCGTTTATTAAAGCTCAAGATGAATATGGTGAAGATAGTTTTATAGCAATGATTGGTGCTGAAGTAGTACAAAAATTACTTTCAGAACTAGACCTTGATGAATTAAGTGAGCAGTTAAAAGTTGAACTAGCTGAAACTAATTCTGAAACCAAAAAGAAAAAAACCATAAAAAGGCTAAAACTGGTTGAGGATTTTAGAGCATCTGGGAATAAACCAGAATGGATGGTCATGAATGCATTGCCTGTAATTCCGCCTGAAATTAGACCTCTAGTTATGCTAGATGGGGGTAGATTTGCAACTTCAGATTTGAATGAATTGTATAGAAGGGTAATCAACAGAAATAATAGATTAAGAAGACTTTTAGAATTAAAAGCGCCTGATATTATTATTCGTAATGAGAAAAGGATGCTTCAGGAATCTGTTGATGCATTATTTGATAATGGCAGCAGAGGAAAAGTAGTTAAAAATGCAAATAAGCGCCCATTTAAATCATTGAGTGATATGCTCAAAGGGAAGCAAGGTAGGTTCCGTCAGAATTTGCTTGGTAAAAGAGTGGATTATTCTGGCCGTTCGGTGATTGTTGTGGGACCAGAGATGAAGCTACATCAATGCGGGTTGCCTAAAAAAATGGCTCTAGAGTTATTTAAGCCATTTATTTATTCAAAACTTGAAATGTATGGTATTGCAACAACTATTAAAGCAGCAAAGAAAATCGTTGAAGCAGAAAAAGTAGAAGTTTGGGATATACTAGAAGAAGTAATTAGAGAACACCCGGTTCTATTAAATAGAGCTCCAACGCTTCACAGACTTGGTATACAGGCATTTGAACCGTTGTTGATCGAAGGTAAAGCGATTCAGCTGCACCCTCTTGTTTGTGCTGCATTTAATGCTGACTTTGACGGTGATACTATGTCTGTTCACGTTCCGTTATCTATTGAAGCTCAGCTTGAAGCTCGTGTTTTAATGATGTCAACCAACAACATTTTAAGCCCTGCGAATGGTAAGCCGATTATATCTGCTGATAAAGATATTGTCCTTGGTCTATATTATCTAACTTCAATTTTGGATAATGAACCTGGTGAGGGAATGGTATTTGTAGATATTAAAGAATTAGAGTTTGCTTTGTATGAAAAAGTTGTCACTTTACATTCAAAGATTAAATATCGTACTAAAATACTAAATTCTGATGGGGAATTCGTAGAATCTATCGTTGATACTTCTCCAGGTAGAGTGCTCTTTGGAAGGTTATTGCCAAAAAGTGATAACCTTGATTTCAAATTGCTCAATAAGGAAATGAATAAAAAGAATATTTCTGCGGCGATTGATTCAGTGTATCGCTACTGTGGGCAAAAAGCAACGGTGATTTTTGCTGATAAACTTATGGAGCTCGGATTTAAACATGCATGTCAATCTGGTATATCATTCGGTATGGATGATATGGTTATTCCAGAGGCAAAAGCTAAATTCTTGGAAGAAACTTCTGCGTTAGTTAATGAATTCGAACAACAATATCTCGAAGGTTTAATTACTTACGGTGAGAAATTTAATAAGGTTGTTGACGCTTGGACTGCTTGTACAGACAAAGTTGCTAATAAAATGATGGAAGAAATTGCTATAGTCGGTAGCAGTGGTAATAAGAAAGATAAGTTGAATTCTATCCATATGATGGCGGTATCTGGAGCAAGGGGCTCAGCAGCGCAGATCAAACAGCTTGCAGGTATGCGTGGTTTGATGACCAAGCCTTCTGGAGAAATTATAGAAACGCCAATTAAATCGAACTTTAAGGAAGGTTTGACTGTGCGTGAATACTTTAACTCGACGCACGGTGCACGTAAAGGTCTTGCTGATACGGCTCTTAAGACTGCTAACTCTGGATATTTGACAAGAAGATTAGTTGATGTTGCACAAGATTGTATTATAACCGAAGATGATTGTGGTACTAAAGAGGGGATTGAGGCAAAAACTATTATTGATGGTGGTGAAGTCCTAGTTTCTCTAGCTGATCAAATATTAGGTAGAACAGTCGCTATTGATACTTTCCATCCAGTAACAAATGAATTGCTTGTTTCTGCAAGTGATTTAATTAACGAAGAGAAATTAGATAAAATAGAAGCTTCAGGATTAGATTTAATTAAAATTAGATCTGTTCTTACTTGTAAAACAAAAAAAGGTATTTGTAGTCGCTGTTATGGACGTGATCTTTCAACTGGTACTTTAGTATCAAAAGGTGAAGCGGTCGGTGTTATTGCAGCGCAATCTATTGGTGAGCCAGGAACGCAGCTTACGATGAGAACGTTCCACATTGGTGGTGCTGCAACAAAAAGTACAGAGGTTTCTTCTCTTGAGGCTTCTTATAATGCAAAAGTTAAGATAATAAGCAGGAATTTAGTTATAAATTCTGAAGGGCAGCAAATAGTTATGAGCCGCTCATGTGAAGTGCTTTTGCTTGATGATAAAGGTACTGAACGTGCAAGATATAAAGTGCCATATGGTGCAAGATTAATGGTTGATGATGGCTATAAAGTTGAAAAAGGTCAAAAATTAGCTGAGTGGGATCCATATACAATACCGATTATTACTGAAAAATCAGGTAAAGTAATATTTACAGATATGCTTGAAGGGTTATCTATTAGAACTACTATGGATGATGCGACAGGTATTTCAAATAAGATTGTTATTGAATCAAAGCAATATTCAAAAGGTGCGGATTTACGTCCACGTATCCAGTTGAATGATGCTAAAGGCAAATTAGTAGAACTATCTAGTGGTTTAGAAGCTAAACACTACTTACCAGTTGGTGCGGTTTTAAGTGTTGAAGACGGTGCAGAAGTTTCTGCTGGTGATATTTTAGCTCGTATACCACGTGAGTCTACTAAGACAAGAGATATTACAGGTGGTCTTCCAAGAGTGGCTGAACTTGTTGAAGCAAGACGACCAAAAGATCATGCTGTTATCGCATCGGTTGATGGTAGAATCGAGTTTGGTAAAGACTACAAGTCTAAAAGAAGAGTTGTACTCCATCCAACTGATGGATCCGAGCCAATTGAGTATATGCTACCTAAAGGTAAACATGTTGTGATTAACGAGGGTGATTTTGTTAAACGCGGAGATATGATTATCGATGGGAATCCAGTTCTTCAAGATATATTAAAAGTTATGGGTGTAGAAGCGCTTGCTAGCTATATGGTATCTGAGATCCAGGCTGTTTATAGACTGCAAGGTGTAAAAATCGATGATAAACATATCGAGGTAATAATTCGCCAGATGTTACAAAAAGTTGAGGTTACTCATCCTGGAAGCTCAACGTTCTTAGTAGGAGAACTAATTGATGCAAAACAGCTTGAGGAGATTAATGAAAAGTTAGTTAAAGAGGGAGGGGAGCCTGTGTCTTTTGACCCTGTGCTACAAGGTATTACTAAAGCCTCGCTACAGACAAATTCATTTATTTCTGCTGCATCTTTCCAGCAAACTACAAAAGTTCTAACAGAAGCTTCTGTAGCAGGTAAGATTGATTACTTGCAAGGCTTAAAAGAAAACGTAATTGTAGGTAGATTAGTTCCTGCAGGTACTGGTTTTTATATGGGAATGGCAAGGAAGCGTGCTGCAGAAAGAGATAGAGAAGCAACTACATCAGGACAATAAATTCAAGGGGCTTTAACTAATAAGCCCCAATTCAAATATTATTACTATTGTATATGAGCTCCTATTCTTGCGCTTTGTATCATTGTTGAAGTTTATGGTCATTCACTTTAAACCGGGGAGCCTAGTTGTCCATTACTTATCTATTGGGTATAGACTTTGGCTTCTTACGCTAAAGCCCTAATTCAAATTGAATGGCTATATCCATATAAAAATATAAGCTCATTTCTGCTCAAAAATATGGCAAAAATCTTTCTCCTTTTACCGGGGGAAGGACTGCCTAGAAAAGCGATAGACAATGAAAATATCACCTAATTCAATGTAGTTTACTATAAAAGTAAGTCAGTGTTGGAGCTAAGATAATGCGAATTATTTATAAAAGGTTCTGCATATTCTTTATTTCTGATTAACCATGCATGTATAGGCAATAGCTAGAGCATCTGATTCGTCAAAGCTTATATCTTTTGCTATTCCTGATATGATTATTTTAACCATATGCTTTACTTGTTCCTTTTCAGCATGACCTACGCCTACAATAGTTTTTTTGATTTTATTTGGAAGAAATTCGAAATAGGGGAGGTCTGTTTTGCCAATTGTTGCCATCAATGCCCCCCTGACATATCCTAATTTTAAGGAAGAAACTGGGTTTTTATTTACAAAAGTCTCTTCCATAGCTATTGCGTCTGGTTTATATAACTCAATTATCGCTTCAACCGAAGAAGCAATTGTAGATAATCTATATCGCATTAACTCTTTTGTAGAAGTTTTAATGAGACCACTGTCGATATATTCGATTTTAGGAGAGTTCGACCGAATAATACCCCAGCCAAGGCATGTAAGAGCCGGATCAATTCCAAGTATTTTCAATATTAGAATCCCCCATTACCTTTGATAAATTCCTTCTTTCTTGAAAGTTTGGTATAGGACTGGTATTACAAATATAGTAAATATTGTGCCAACTATCATCCCTCCAACAACAACAAGGCCAATTGAGTTTCTAGATGCCGCGCCGGCACCATCAGCAAAGACCAAAGGAAGTGCGCCGCAAATAGTTGCAATACTAGTCATTAAAATAGGGCGGAGACGGAGCTTTGCTGATTCCATTACTGCTTCTGTAACTTTTTTTCCTTCTTCCCTAAGTTGGTTAGTAAATTCAACCAACATAATAGAATTTTTAGTTACTAATCCAATTAAAGTAACTAGCCCAATATTACTATACATATTGATTGAATTTCCAAATATAAGTAATGCTAGAACACCGCCGGTAATAGAAAAAGGCACAGCCATAAGAATTAGTAATGAGTCAGCAAAACTTTCAAATTGTGCCGATAGGACCAAAAAGATGAATAATAAAGCAAATAAGAAAGTAGTTATAGTGTCATTGCCGGTTTCATTCATTTGCTTGATTTGACCGCTGAACACTACTTGAGTATTGTCCTTATTGATAGTGTCATCTGCAATTTTTTTAATTAACTTTGCTGCTTCAGAGATGTTTTGATCTGGTGCTAGATCTGATGTTATTTTAATTGCTCTTGAACCATTAAAGTGCCTATATTCTTTAACGGTTATTGTTTCAAGAACTTTTGCAACGGTTTCAAGAGGTAATAGCACATTTTGGTCACTCTTGACATAAATCTTTTTTAAATCTGATGGTGAATTCCTGTCCTTTGCATCATATCTTATCATTACCTCATATGTGTCATTCCCTAAACGAAAATGACCGACTTCGCGTCCGGCAATAAGGTATTGTACTGTCCTTCCTATAGTCTCGATATCAACACCATATCTATAAGCTTTTTCTCGGTCTACTATTATATCGAGCGTTGGAGTGGAGGCCTTGAAGTCCCTTTCAATATCCTGAAATATTGGGTACTTTTTCATTTGATCCACAAAATTTTGAGATATATTATCTAATTCTTTATATTGGAGGGTTGTTTGTAAATAGAAGCTAATTGGTTTATCTTCACCACCGCCCATTGAAGACGGATTAATAGCAAAAATTGACATCCCAGGGATTTTGGAAAATTTTCCATTTAACTCCTGACTAATATCGAATTGCGATCTTGATCTTTCTGACCAGTTTTTTAGCGGTACACCTGCCATACCCTTCTCGCCTCCTCCCCACCCAGTTACGTTAAAATAACCAGCAATTTCATCTACATTACTCATTATTTCTTCAGCCTTTGTAACAGTTTTTAGCGATTCCTCAACGCTTGAACCTTCTGGGCCATTAAAGAAAACTTGCAAGAAACCTTGATCTTCTTCTGGAACAAATGTTTTATTAACAGATATAAAGCAGAAAACTAAAACTCCGATAGAGGTGGCGCAAAGGACATAAAATTTAACCTTATTATTTAAAGCAATTCCTAGGTATCTTATATACGCTAACTGAACTTTTGTTAAGCCGTGGTCAAATAGCTGTAATATACGTATTTTTTTTGTTTCATCCATATTGACCATACGGCTACTCATCATTGGAGTAAGTGTTAGTGCAATAAAACCTGAAAATAAAACACAGAATGCTAATGTCCACGCGAATTCAATAAATAATTTACCCAAAAACCCGTCGATAAAACCAATTGGCAAGAATACAGATGCTAAAGTGATAGTCATTGCAACAACTGCAAAGCCAATTTCTTTTGAGGCATCAAGAGCAGCTTGTATTGGTTTTTTCCCCAGTTCATGATTATGTCTGAAGATATTTTCTAGCATCACTATAGCATCATCCACCACAAGGCCAATGGCCAAAACCATTGCAAGCAATGTAAATGTATTAATAGTGAAACCAAGAGCATACATGGCAGAAAAAGTAGCAATTAAAGATATTGGTATTGTTACTAATGGTATGAGAGTAAGTTTTATAGACCCTAGAAAAATATAGGTAACAATACCGACTAACGCTATAGCTTCAAATATTGTCATATAAACTGAATTAATAGAAGCGTTTACAGGAATAGCGGCATCATATGCCACACTAACTTTAACTCCCGTAGGAAGCGTTGCTTCAATTTTATGGAGTTCTTCTTTAACTGAATTACTGAGCTCTATTACATTAGCAGTAGATTGTTTGATTAAACCAATAGCAATTGATTGTTTTCCATTATATCTTAAAACTACATCATTTTCATAAGGTTCAAGGCCAACATTGGCCACATCTTTGATTTTGATAATTGTGCCATCTGGATATTTTTTTACAATCACATTCTCAAACTCTTCAACAGTATTTAGTGTTGCTGCTAATTTTAACGAAAAGCTACGAGTTTCAGTTTTGATAGAGCCAGCTGGATAATCTTTATTTTGTGCCCTTAATGATTTCTCTAAATCAAATGGAGTGAGCTGGTGTTGAAACATTTTGGTACTGATAGGTTCAATACGCATGGTATAATATCTTGCTCCATATATAGCGGACTTACCTACAGCAGGGAGTTTTTTTAGTACTGACTTTATTTGACTATCGGAAATATGGGTCAACTCAAGATTATCGTGTCTATCACTATTAATAGTAATCCAGAAACTAGGCCAAGCATCAGAGTCCATCTTAGCGACAGTAGGCATTTTCATATCATCTGGAAAGGATTTGCTTATATCCGAGATTAGAGATCTAATATCGTTAAGGGCAATTTCAATGTCTGCATCTAAGGAAAAAAACATTATAATCTGGCTTTCTCCAACAGAGCTGGATGATGACATATCTTCTAAGTTACTAACAGTTTTTACAGCTTTTTCAATGCGAGTAGTGATTTGTTTCTCTATATACATCGCATCAGCTCCAGGATACCTTGAAGTGATAGTGATGATAGGAGGGTTGACATTAGGAGTGTCGCGAATTTGCAATTTAGTAAAAAATATTCCACCTAGTGCCATAAGTATTAAGCTTAGCACTATAGTGAAAACGGGTCTTTTTATACAAATTTCTGGTAAATGCATTTGATTTTAAGTTTTATTTTCTTCTTCTGTTATATTGACTTGCAGCCCTTCGTAAACTTTGGTTAAACCTTCCAGCACTACTAAATCATTTTCATTTAATTCATCGGATATAATTTCAATCATATTGCCCGTTCTTGTGCCAGTTTCTACATATATTCGTTTTATTTTATTTTCTTCAGAAATCGCATATACAAAGTTACCCTTATCATTTTTTAAAATTACTTTTTCAGGTAATGCTAGAGCTTTATGCTTATCAAATATTATTTGTGTTTCAACATAACTGCCATGCATTATTTTAGCTTCATCAGGGAAAGCAAGCTTGGCTGTTATAGTGCCGTTATCATTTAAATAATTTGATACAGCTAGCACAGAACCAAGAGTTTTATTGTTATCTATACAAAATGCAAAAATCTCTGAGTTGTTGTCAATTTTCCCGAATAATGTTTCTGGTAATTCAACAAAAATGGTTTTCTTACCTTCAGCTATTAAGCTAAATAGGTAATCTCCGGTTTTGACGTCATCGCCTATTCTAGCATGGACAACCCCAACGTAGCCATCAAAAGGTGCTGTTATAATCATATTGTTATATGCATTATTAGCATTAGCCAAATCTGCTCTTGCTGTTTCTAAGGTTACTCTTGACTTATCAGCAGCTTCCTGGCTGATAATCTTTTTAGTAAGGAGTGATAAGTCTCTTTCGAAAACAGATTTTGCTGATTCAAAAGAAGCTTCTGCTTTAGATTTTTTAGCTTTAGCAAGTGCGCTATCAATAGTAATTAAGACATCGCCTTTTGAAACATTTTTTCCTTGTATAATTGATATTGATTCAATCGTACCATCTACCTTCGCATGATAAGTTTTGCTATTTTCTAATTTACATTGTCCAACGGCTGTAAATTGCTCATAGAAATCGTAAGAAATAATTTTTGTTGGAACTATATCAATAGTTTCTAGTACTTTTCCGTTAGCTAGTTTTGTATTAAAGATAATAGCTATTAAAATGATTTTACTTAGGTTTTTTAGCGAGTTACTTAGTTTTGAATTATTGTACATAAGTAATAATTTTATTAGATTAAAGCGATTATAGCCCAAGTTAATTATAACCTTGGTACTTAATTTAAATCATATACTAAATTTATTTTATTCTGCTTATCTCTTGGATAGATCAGTCTTCCGGAGGGGTAAACAGTTGCTTAAATTCAACAATATTTTTCGTAGCCTAGCATAACCCTATTTTTATAGCTACTAAATATGCTCGTGTTACTAATAAAAAAATGAGGAAGCTATAAATATAGTAATTCACTTTAAACTCAGCTAGCATCGCTTTTTCGTGCTTACCTATTAGATATAAGCTTCGCTTCTCGCGCTAAAGTCCAAATCCAAATTGAATGAATATAGCCCCCTCATTGAAAATAAAATAGAAATCGCTTTTTTTTATTTATCCCCTGTATCACATGTTGCATTAGCTGCATCACCACTTAGGAAAGCAACTAGCTTAGGTGCACTAAATATTATACCTACACCAGCTGCTGTAGCTGCCGCGATACCCCAATTTAGTTTGCCAAGGAAAAGTCCAACGCCAACTGAGAAAATAGCTATCGTTGCAATACCTCTTGCAATACCGCCAGATAGGTTTGCTACCAAACGGCATAGCGTTTGTCCAACAACGTCATTTTTAGTAGCGTCTTGAGCAGCAGCAAACGCTGCATCGGATGCCGCTACGATAGTGCATATAGCTGCAAATAACAGAAATATTCTCCATGTTAGATCAGTATTTACTTCGACGCGGAAATTTGAGAAATTCATTATATACCTCATAAAAAATTAGATGAATTAAACGTATTTTCAGTGTATATACTTGCTATCTGTGGGGTCAAGTCTTTTACAGAAAATTTAATATTAGGTGCAAATTTTAGTAAATAACTGTGTGCTTTTTATACTATAGTCATTTATTTTGAACTCAAGGTGCGTCATTGCTTTTCTCTCGCTTAATTATTTGCGTTATTTAGTTTAGAGCGTAGTTAGTTCCTCGAGCTTGAAAAAATCTGATATTAAAAATAAAGAACCAGTGATTATTATTGCTGCTGAGGCGTCTTTGTTCTTATTAGAGAATGAAGTATAGAGGGATATATAATTTAACGCTTCTATTAAAGAACTTGATTGCACGAATTCGATTCCGCTGCCCTTTGCTTTTTGCGCTAATATATTTGCGCTATAGCTTGAAGGTTCTGACTCAACGCTTAAGGCCACACCTTGAGTTACTATGTTTCTGAAATGGCTGCAAAATTTTTCTACATCTCGATTATTTGTCATTCCAAGTATCATATACACCGGGCCAGTTAAATTTTGTTGTGCCCAATAACTAAGGCTCATGGCGCCAGATTCGTTGTGAGCTCCATCTATATATAGTTTAATATTGTTTCCGATTATATGCTTAACTCGGTCTTGGTTTATGTATTGTAGTCTTCCTGGCCAAACGGTTGAAGTTATGCCTTCTTTAATTTTTTGGGTAGTAATTTTAAAATCACTATTCAAAATAGTCGTTGCGGCAATAGCCATTGATGCATTGAGGATTTGATGATCTCCATTTAAATTAGGTTTGGGGAGGTCGATATCGACGTTTTTTGAACGATACTTGAAACCATTTTGCATTTTTTCGCTTATAAAATCATATTCATAACAAAATGACGGTGCACCTACTTCGTTGCATTTGTTAATTAATACGTCGTATACTTCTTGGGTTTGGGGGCCAATAATACAGGGTACGTTTTTTTTAATTATTCCAGCTTTTTCTGCAGCTATTTCCTTTAGTGTTTTTCCTAAAATTTCCATGTGGTCATAGGATATAGTGGTAATAATTGTCAGTGTTGGGGCGCTTACCGCATTAGTGCAATCAAGCCTGCCACCAAGCCCGGTTTCAAGTAGTAATACATCGGCAGGGGTTCTAGAAAAGGCAAGGTATGCAGCTGCTGTTGTTCCTTCAAAAAAGGTGGGGATAATTTTTAATTTGTCTGCAGCGGTTTTGGTTTCTTCAAGCAATTCATAAAGATGGCTGTCAGATATTGGTTTATCATGTAGTTTTATTCTTTCATTAAATTCAATAAGATGTGGGGAGGTGTAGCTGTGAACTGTGTAGCCTGATTGCATAAATATAGCTTTAAGCATTGCAAGTGTTGAGCCTTTGCCATTTGTGCCAGCTATATGAATGGTAGGAGGTAATTTTTCTTGAGGATTGCCGAGTTCGTGGAGTAGTTTGAAAGTATTGTCTAAACTTTGCGTTTTAGGTATTTTCCATAAAGGAATCTGAGGCCAGTGCGGAATGTTAACCATATATTAAGTCTACTACTACGTTTAGTATGATAATTATTGACAAGATGATATAAAATCTACTAAATATATCAAGTTAAAACATAAGATATGGTGGTATGATAAATGTAATTTTCCCTGATGGGTCTAAGAAACAATTCAGTAAAAATATTACTGGTATGGAAATAGCTGAATCTATTTCAAAATCATTGGCAAAAGCTGCGATGGTTGTAGAAGTTGATGGAAAATTAACGGATTTATCAACGCCAATTGCAAGCGATTGTAAATTTCGCATTTTGACAGATAAAGACCCAGAAGTTTTAGAGATTATACGCCATGACGCTGCGCATATTATTGCAGAAGCGGCTAAAGAAGTATTTCCTGACGTGCAAGTAACAATAGGGCCGGCTATTAAAGATGGGTTCTATTATGACTTTGCAAAAGATACACCGTTTACAACGGCTGATCTTGAAAAAATTGAAGCAAAGATGCATCATATTGTAAAGCGTAATGAAAAGTTTGTTCGCGAAGAATGGGATCGGGATGATGCAATTAAAATGTTCAAGGAAATGGGCGAGCATTATAAAGCGGAAATCATCGAATCAATTCCAGCTGGAGAGCAAATAACTTTATATAGGCAAGGTAATTTTATTGATTTGTGCCGAGGTCCGCATTGTCCATCTACTGGCAAGATTAAGCATTTTAAATTGATGAAAGTCGCAGGCGCGTATTGGCGCGGTGATAGTAATAATGAAATGCTGCAACGGATTTATGGCACAGCTTGGGCAACAAAAGAGCAGCTAGACGACTATTTGTATCGTCTGGAAGAGGCTGAAAAAAGGGATCATAGAAAGCTTGGAAAAGAGCTGGATTTGTTCCACTTTCAAGAAGAAGCTCAAGGTATGCCTTTCTGGCATAATAAAGGTTGGAGTATATATCGCACGCTTGAAAAATATATAAGAAGAAAGCTTGAAAAGTCTAATTACTCTGAAGTCAAGACTCCAGTTATGGTGGATAAAAAGCTTTGGGAAGACTCTGGGCATTGGGAAAAATTCAGAGATGATATGTTTACTGTTGCTTCAGAAGATAAAGTGCATGCCCTGAAGCCTATGAGTTGTCCGTGCCATGTGCAGATTTTTAACCAAGGCACAAAAAGCTATCGTGATCTTCCTTTGCGCATGGCCGAATTTGGGTCTTGTTATAGAAACGAAGCTTCTGGAGGGCTTCATGGATTGCTTAGGGTAAGGCATTTTGTGCAGGACGATGCACATATTTTCTGTAGCGAGGACCAGATTAACATAGAAACTGTTGAGTTTTGTAAATTGCTACAAGAAGTTTACAACGATTTTGGATTTAAGAAAGTAAAAGTAAAATTTTCAGACAGGCCAGAAGTCAGAGCTGGCGATGATTCCGTATGGGACAAATCAGAAGCTGCATTAAAAGAAGCGGTTAAAGAAGCTGGGCTAGAGTATGAAATGAATCCAGGAGAAGGGGCTTTTTATGGTCCAAAACTTGAGTTTGTATTAACTGACGCTATGGGGCGCGACTGGCAATGCGGAACATTGCAAGTTGATTTTGTCCTTCCAGAGAGATTAGGGGCTGAGTATATTGCAGCGGGTGGCCATAAAGAAAGACCAGTTATGCTACATAGGGCAATTATTGGAACGTTTGAACGATTTATGGGTATTCTAATTGAGGAGTATGCTGGCAAGTTTCCGCTGTGGCTTGCTCCTGTGCAAGTGGCTATCGTGGGAATTACAAACGACCTGGACGATCATATTTCTGCTATTCATGCTAAGTTAATTGCTGCTGGAATTAGATCTGAGCTTGACATTTCAAGGGAAAAAGTTAATTATAAAATACGCAATTTCTCTAATCAGAAAGTGCCGATTATTGCTGTTATTGGCAAGAAAGAGCAAGAAGACGGTACTGTTACATTAAGAAGACTGGGTAGCCAAGATCAGGAAACTATTCTTGTTGACGAGTTGATTAGTGTTGTTTTGGATGAAAACAAGCGATATTTAAACTAAAACTATATTTTAATTTTTTTTGGAGTACTCATATATCAAGTTATAAGAATAGTAAATTTCCTAGAGCTAATAAGGAAATTCAAGTCGAAAAAGTTCGTCTGGTAGATTCAGAGGGCGAAATGATTGGTGTTGTTACTATAGCGGAAGCCATGAAACGTGCAGCTGCGCAAGGTCTAGACCTTGTCGAAATATCACCCAATGCCGAGCCCCCGGTATGTAAGCTTCTGGATTTTAGCCGCTACAAATATGACTCTAAAAAGAAACAACAAGAAGCCAAGAAAAAGCAAAAAAAGGTTTCTTTAAAAGAGATGAAATTTAAAGTGAACATTGGTCAAGGTGATTTTGATGTTAAGGTGAATAAAATCAGAAAATTCCTTGAAGCAGGAGATAAAGTTAAAGTTTCTTTGTGGTTTAAGGGAAGAGAGATTGTCCACCGTGATAAAGGCCTCGAGCTATTCAAGAAGATCCTCGAGTCACTTGGAGAAGTAGCCAAAATCGATGCAGAACCAAAGATGGAAGGCAAACAAATTATCATGATATTAAGCCCTAATGTCCCTTCTTAAAAGTTTTATGGTTATTCTCTACGGAGTGTCCTGAACGGCTATTACGGTTATCCTGAACTTGTTTGGCTTTGTTGCATGGCTCGGATACAATCCTAAAACCCCAATAGTCATGCTGAAATAAATTCAGCATGACTATAAATCTGAAATAGAATCATCCTTACAAGTAAGCCCAGAGTAACATTTAAAAAAACTAGCGGCAGTTCTAGAACGAAGTATTGCGCATAACTTCCTAATAAATTATAAACATACAGAGAGGGCAGAGAAAACTTTTAAGTTTTATCTTGCTAATGAGGTAAGTATAGGAGCGATGGATAAACAGGCTATTCTAGGTCAAGTAAAGGCAACCCAAGATAGATTAGGGG